>JAQWCB010000173.1 GCA_028707375.1 Bacilli bacterium
CCAGATAAAGCCCTGAGCATAATTAAACCATCCAACAATGAAGCCAGTAAGAAAGCATCCACCCACTAAGACTCCGATATGGATAACATATCGCCAAATCATTTTCAATCTTTTGATATCAAAAATGTATGAGGCATAGACGCAGTAAACACCAAACAGAGCAACGACAACAAAATTGATGATGCTCTTAGTTAAATCATTACCGAATGGTGTATAGTAGAAAATACCATCACCGATAAAAAGAGAAATGATTAACGGAATAAGTACGCCGATAAATGTCCCAGTCATTATTCCTTTCATGACCATCTTTACATGTTTCATTTTTATAAACCTAACCTTTCTTTAATCAGCCCAACATTGCGACGAGAAGCATAGGTGTACTGATTATTTTTGAAGACGATTTTAATCGTCCCTCGATCTGACAAGTCAACATGTGAAATATATCTCAGATTGACAATTTCGCTGTTAGATATACGAATGAAGTTCCTTTCTAGGGTTTCTTCTAATCCTCTCAAGGTTGACTTTACATTGTATGTCACTGTCATGGTCTCCAACTTCACCATCTTGTCATATATATAAAAGCGAACGACCTCATCGCGCGGGATAAAATATACCAGTTCATCCTTGTATCCCACGAGATTTTTATCTGAGGCATTGTTAATTATACTAACAAGATTATCGATGTCCTTTGACATCTTGGCAGCATTGATAATCACACTTGTCTCATCGATATCTTTATCAATGTTAATTTTTATTTTCACCCTGTTCTCCTTTCCCTACCTGATTTAAGTTTACAGCTTTCAAATGATTTTTTAAGGCTTTTTATTTAGGTGGTAAATATCTTTATCTAAGTGGTAGCAATAAAATAAAAAAGTGGTCAAGCACAACATGCGTTCAACCACTTATATCTACTTTCAACGCTAATTCTTAATTAACTCCTCGCAATTTATTTTTGCGGAACAAAATCAGATTTAGCAGCACCGCAAACGGGGCAAACCCAATCTTCAGGAATATCTTCGAATGGAGTATTGGGTTCAACTCCACCATCGGGATCTCCTACAGCTGGATCATAAACATAGCCACAGACTGTGCAAACGTATTTGGTCATATCGATTTCTTTCATCTTACTGCCTCCTATATCAGTCAATAATCATAAGGGAAAAACAAATATTTCTTCCCGTACTATTAATATATATCGCGATTGATTATTCAGCAAGTTATATGAAATATTTTTTATTGATACATGTTTATTTTGAATTCTAATTTAATAATAGTCATCTGCGACAATAAATAATGGTCAGTATCATTTTAAAATAGTAAATAATAGCAATAATTTGATAACTTTTTCATTTATTCTTTAACTTTGTAATGCCAATTGTTGAAATGTCAGCGAGAGGGAAATAAAATGAAAAATAAAGGTTTTTGTATTGCTATTCTAAGTTGTTGCTTACTATTTACTGGATGTGGAAACGAAACAAGTTCGACTGAGGGATCAAGTGAAGAATCAACGGTAAGTGCGACTTCGCTGACGGAGACGACATCGGAAGTTTCGACCTCAATATCGACATCCGAGACCAGTATTGAAGAAAGTACAAGCGCCGAGGATGAAGTCACACCGATAAGTCAAACTATAAATATCGTTCCTACTGATTTCTTCACAAGTTACGGCGATGATTTGATTGATTTTTCAGGAGTTAAAATGAATGTTCTCGACATTCTTAAGACTACTAAAAATGATAATGAAGTAGCTCAATTTTCATCTAGCAAAAGAAGAGATGCTGGATGCATGACAACGGCTCAGCCATATTCAGGCATCAAAAAAATTGTTATATCGCAACTGGAAACTGGCTTCGATGGATTTATATCGGTTTCCGTCTCGGATGACGGAATATCGTATGAAGCTGTTAGCGATGATGAAACTGCATCAGCTTTTGAATACTCGTTTGATATAACTGGAGCCAAATATTTTAAAATCGCTAACGCTTCGGCGGATTATGCGCTCTATTTAACTTCTATCGCACTGAGTGTTGATTAATTAATCATTCATCTATCATTTATAAATGCTTGTCACTAATTAATAAACAATTGTTAATTAATATTTTTTACATCCGTGATATAATTTATTAAAAGCGAGGTAAAAATAAATGACAAGCAGAATTATTCAAGGTTGCATGCGCATTAAAAAAATGAGCAGTGAAGATTTATATAAATTGATTGTTTCCGATATTGAGCACGGAATAAATTACTTCGATCACGCCGATATATATGCTCGCGGTGAGTGTGAAAAAATTTTCGGTCAAGTCTTGATTGACCATCCCGAGCTTCGTAAACAAATTATAATTCAAACTAAATGTGGAATCGTTTTAGATCATACGGGAAATTATTATGATTCTTCAAAGAAACATATTTTGGAAAGCGTTGAACAGAGTCTTGAAAATTTGCACACCGATTACATCGATTACCTGTTGATACACCGCCCCGATGCTTTGATGGATGTCAGGGAGATATCTGAAGCTTTCGATTATCTATATAAGAAAGGCAAAGTTCGTCACTTTGGTGTCTCTAATTTCAATAAATATCAACTCGATCATTTGATCAATAACTGCCATCAGCTCATTGAAGTCAATCAGTTACAATTTTCGCTGTGTCACACTCAGATGATTGATGGTGAGTTTTTAACTGACGTCGATAATGAAGCCGCGCAATCATCCGATAGCGAATTAGTATATTACTGTCGTCAAAAGAAGATTACAATTCAGGCGTGGGCGCCACTTCAATTCGGGTATTTTGAAGGGATTTTTCTCGATAG
>JAQWCB010000174.1 GCA_028707375.1 Bacilli bacterium
CCTTGAGAATGATTGCGGGGTTGGAGACACCAACGGAGGGGAAGATAACCATTGGTGACACGGTGGTCTTTGATTCATCGGAAGGAATCAATGTTCCGCCTGCTAAGCGCAATGTGGGCTTTCTATTTCAAAACTATGCACTTTGGCCACACATGAGCGTGTATGACAATGTTGCATTTGGTTTAAAAAATTTGAAGTGGAAAAAAGAAGATATCGATAAGCGTGTATGCGAATTGCTTGAAATGCTCAAGATATCGCAATTTGCTAAACGCTATCCGAATGAAATCAGTGGAGGTCAACAGCAGCGTGTGGCAATTGCTAGAACTTTGGCTCCAAGTCCTAAAGTTTTATTTATGGATGAACCATTGAGCAATCTCGATGCCAAACTGCGTTTGGAAATGAGATCAGAATTGAAGAGACTTCACCTTGATACCAATTCAACTTTTGTTTATGTTACTCACGATCAATTGGAGGCAATGACTTTAGCGACTGAAGTTTGTTTGATCAAAGAGGGAGTCATTCAGCAGTATGAAGCTCCATTACAACTATATACATATCCTAAAAATATTTTTGTTGCTGATTTTGTGGGAAATCCTACGATGAATTTTATTGATAGCCAAGCCAAGGAAATTAAACCGATGGAATTTGAAGTCGATTTTGCCGGTGTTAAAACCATGTTTATTCCCAATGAGCCGATGAAATTAAAATCATCAAATGTTGTTCTTGGCATTCGCCCGGAATATATAAAGATAGTAAAGGATTCCAATATTAAAGGAAAGGTATATGCTACGCTTCCTGCCGGAATGGAAACGACGATAAAATTTAGAATCAACGATCAGATTATGACATCTGTTGTCTTCGGAATTATTGATTTTAAGCTTGACTCTGAGATTGCTATCGACTTTATTGGTAGCAACGTATGCTTATTTGATAAGGATACGGGTGAGAGTCTTGGATTAGGAAAATTAGTTAATTGTTCACAAAAATAGTGGGATAACTGGCATTGCAATGTGCCAGTTTTTCACGCTGCTAGACATAATACTGTTACTAATTGGCATTCATTTTTGATAGAATAATTGATATAATAAATATAGAAAAATATGAAATTTTATTAATGCAAGGATGCATTTAATTAAAGATTTTTATAAACCGAGGTGCTATATGAACAATTATCTAATTTATTCTGTTGAAGATGATGTTGAGATATCTCATGTAATCAATTTAACATTGACGAAACAAGGATATAATGTCATTTCTTTTTATGATGGTGAATCTTTCTTGGAAGCTTTTGCAAAACAAAAGCCTCAAATGGTTTTACTAGATATGATGTTGCCAGGAATTCAAGGAAAAGATATCTTAAAATTTATTCGTCGCGATCGTTCTAACGATAATATTCAAATCATTATTATTTCTGCCAATCGTCTAGTCGTTGACAAAGTTGATGGTCTTGATTTAGGCGCCGATGATTATATTGAGAAGCCTTTTGATTTATTGGAATTAATGAGCCGAGTCAGCGCTCGTTCACGTCGAGTCAACAAACCTATATCATCAATTACAATAGGCTCGTATACTCTCGATTTGGATTCGCGAAGTTTAAAGAAAAATGGTCAGATTATTGAATTGACCTCAAGTGAGTTTAAGATTGCCAAATTACTTTTTGAAAATCGTGGAAAGGTTATCACTCGCAAGGAGATTTCATATACTCTTTGTGGGGATGACAGCATGGTCAAGACCAAGACGATCGATATGCACATCAAGTCATTGCGAAAAAAATTGGGAGACACTGATTATTCATTTATTGTTTCTTTATATGGGAGCGGATACATAATTAATTAATGAAGAAAACAAGATTTTTTTACCACAAAATATTACTGCTTCTTGCTGTTTTACTGGTCTATATTGCTTCAGTAACTACCTTTAATTTGACTGCTAAAAATGATTTATTCGATAGTCTTAATACATATTATTCTTCAATAAAGAGCGAATTGGATAGCGGAATAGACGAAGAGACGATACTGAATGAATATTCCTTAGTCGATTCCTTACATCTTTCTTTTTACCAAGATGGTGAAACTAGACCATATCTCGATTCGAATTATAGTTATACTGACGAGATTAAAGCCGGTTCTTTGCGCGTTAATCTCGGTGATATCTACTATGAAAATTCCTCCAGTTTGCACACGGGTTTTTACTATCGAGTAGCATATATTCCGATGGAAAAATATTATGTTCGAGTTGGCCTTAGAATCAATTCTCACATTGTGATAAGCAATTATTTTCTTTATATTGGGCCATGGATTATCGCCTTGATTGGTTCTTTGATTATTACAATATCCTATCGCAACTACAAGAAGAGCCTCATTCCAATCAAATCACAAATTAAAAAATTGCAAAGAATTGTTCATGATGATTGTCAGGTCGAATATGATGATGATTTGAAAAATTTGGCGATGATTGTTCGTGACAGTCGAAAAGAATTGACTGAGCAATTGCAATTGACGCAGATTGGTGAACAGAAGATTAAATTTATTCTCGATTCAATCGGCCAGGGTTTTGTCGTAGTGAATGCCAGTTATCAGATAGTCATGTTCAACAAGAAGGCATGCGATATTTTTGGAGTAACCAAAGATGAGGTACGATTGCAATCGCTTGATGTTTTGCGCAGTGCTGGTTCGATTGAAAAGAATATTTCTCTTGTTATCAATACCTTGCTTACCGAGGTGTATTATGAAAAGATTAATGGACACATCTATAAGTGCAATATCTATCCAATAAATTATTCGTGGATAAAGGTCAA
>JAQWCB010000175.1 GCA_028707375.1 Bacilli bacterium
TATGGGAAACAACAAATATAATTATTCCTGACGAATTATTCTCTAACAATTATCCTACTAAGGAAGGAGATAGGGGAGATGGAATTTTAGATGTATTTGATAGATATAACTTTACTGTAAATGAGAATGAACCTTTGGAAAAAGAAGTAGCAGTTGATCCTGAAATGCTCGGAAAAGTATTTGAAAACCTTTTAGATATAAAAGACCGTAAAAGCAAGGGAGCTTTTTATACTCCTCGTGAGATTGTGCATTATATGTGTCAAGAGAGTTTAATTAACTATTTACAAACCGAAACAAACAATGAAATTTTACGTAACGATTTAGAGTTTTTTATTCGAAAAGGAGAAAGAATAATTGAAAATGATAAAATTGTTTTAGACAAGCAAGAAGTGGATATAAAACAATATGGTCGTGTATACGAAAACGAAACTTACAAATTATTATTGCCAATATCATTAAGGACAAATGTAAAAAGGCTTGATGAACTTTTACAAAATATAAAAGTAGCTGATCCAGCTGTTGGTTCTGGTGCCTTTCCACTAGGAATGATCAATGAGATTGTTCGCGCGAGAAAAGTTTTAAATGTTTATTTAAAAAATCATATATCAGATTATGAGCTTAAAAAGCATACCATTACCCATTCTATTTATGGTGTTGATATTGATCCGGGTGCGGTAGAAATTGCGAAATTAAGACTTTGGTTGGCCTTGGTGGTTGATGAAGAAACGCCCCACCCCTTACCAAATCTTGAATATAAAATAATGCAAGGGAATAGTCTTATTTCCGAGTATGAAGGAATTAAATTATTTGATGAAGGTATTTTTGATAAAGAAAAAAAACAGAAAGCTGAACAATTAGCACTCGGGCTTGGTAAAAGAAGTTTGGATCTTAAAATGGAGATATTGCAAGATAGAATCGCATCCTTTGTAGATGAATCACAACATAAGAAGAAGAAAAAGTTAAAAGAAGAAATTGATATCTTGAAATGGGAAATTATCGAAGAAACACTTAAGGCACAAGGAATATTAGATGAAGAGAAATCAAAAAAAATTAGAGATTATAAAAAATCTAATACAAAACCGTTTTTTGTTTGGAAACTTGAATTTAGTGATGTTTTTAAAGAAAAAGGAGGATTTGATGTGGTGATTGGAAATCCGCCTTATGTCGGAGAAAGTGGAAACAAAGAGATATTTAGACCTATTGCCAGAGGCAATCTCGGAAGATTTTATATGAGGAATGTTGATTTGCTTTATTTTTTCTTTCATTTAGCTTTAGATATTAGCAAAAATAATAGTAAAAATGCCTTTATTACTACGAATTATTATATCACAGCAGATGGAGCACTCGAGCTAAGGAAAGATTTAAAAAAACGTTCAACAATATTAAATTTAATAAATTTTAATGAGTTAAAAATTTTTGAATCAGCAAAAGGACAACATAATATGATTACTTTTTTTGAAAAAGGACGAAATGATTTTTTCGGTGCAAAGACAGTCATAACTAATAGGAAGGGGGATGCAAACGAAAAAATAATACAAGAAATAATTAAAGGAACAGATAATGAAACTAATTACTATATAGTTAAACAAAAAAATTTATATGAAACCGATCAGTGTTATATCAGGTTAAGTGGATCAATAAATATTGAAAATCCTATTAGTTTAATTTTAAATAAATTAGTAATGCATTCAGAACCTCTAAAAGGGATCGTAGAAATAAATCAAGGATTGGTTACTGGCGTAAATAAAATTTCTAAAAGTCATTTACAAAAATATAACATTAAAGCTAAGGTTGGTGATGGCGTTTTCATCTACAATGCTGGAGAGCTAGCTCAATACAACCTCAAAGAAGGGCTAATTAAACCTTGGTTTAAGAATAGTGACATCTTTAGATATACAGTAAGTAAAAATAATAAATACGAACTTGTTTTAACCAATTTTATAAAAGACTTGTCGTCATATAAAGAATTTGAAAAAAGACTTCTGCAATTCAAAAAAATACTTTGCAATAGAAGTCAGATGGAACATTGTTTGGATTGGTGGGATCTTCATCAAATAAGAATGAAAGATAAAAATAAAACAGGGGAAATAAAAAAAATGATCTTTGATGGTGAAAAAATAATTGCTCCTTATCGAAGTAAAGGGAATATTTTTGGCTATACTGATAGACCATGGTATGCAGCTTCTGATGTATATTTTATCACAGGAAAAAAACATTCCGACATAAAATTGAAATATATTTTAGCATTATTGAATTCAAAATTATATTTTAAATGGTTATGCGAAAAAGGTAAGAAAAAAGGTGAAATATTAGAGCTTTTTTCTAAACCTCTCTCAGAAATTCCTATCAAGAAAATTCCTTCCGAAGCTCAAAAACCATTCATCGATCTTATTGATCAAATCTTAAAAATCACTTCCGCTCCCGATTATAATCCCAAAAAACCCCCAATAAAGCAAAAAGAATTAGAGAAGCAAATTGATGAGCTTGTTTATAAACTTTACGATCTAACAGAGGAAGAAATAAAAATTGTGGAGAATTCTTTAAAAAATAATTAAATAAAGTATTAGCTATATAAATATGAAGGAAGAACAAAAAGATACTTCTTTAAAGATCCCTTTAGATGGTGTTTTCAAAAAGTTTGAAAAACATATAGATAAAAAAACTAATAACAGAATAGTTTTTTCAGCGAAATTTGGAATGGGAAAAACTTATTTTTTGAAGGAATTTTTTAAGGAGCACGAAGACAAATACGAGACATTTCATCTTTTCCCTGTAAATTATCAAATTTGTT
>JAQWCB010000176.1 GCA_028707375.1 Bacilli bacterium
GATTCTTTTCTGGCGCGCGAAGTGATAATTAAACTATTTTTCAAAAGCGCATAAGAATCATCAGTTGCTGTTATATTCACGGTATTATCCAAGCAATAATTAACAATATTGATTGACAAATTAGCATCAGGAGAGACAGCAGTCACATCAAGAAAAAGTGATTTTGCCGTGCTTGAAAATGTTCGAGGTGTTACATCGAGCATTTTATCAATTTGTTTTATTGTATATGGATCACCACTTGAATTTTTGTAACCTGAAGCCATTAACGAATCAGAAACTGATTGCAAAACAAGATCATTTTTCATAAAATCCTTCATCGTCTGTAAAAGAACTAATGAGTAATTTATATCGTATTGAGTAACGCTAGTTTCAGTCTCATCTTTTTCGACTGATAAAACCATGCAACTACCGGAGGCCTCAAACTTATCGCCTTTAAGCCCTAAGTCGTATGACAAGCCAACGGCAAAAGCAACAACTGTGCAAACAATAATACCAATCCAGTGCTTTCGCAACATATGCCAATATTCACCAAAAGTCTTACCGCGTTCATTTTCTTCGAGAGTGGAGTTTTCCGCCAAGTTAGATGATTCTTCTTTTTCCATGAAAATTTCCCCTTGTCTATCTATAGCATCGATGCTATACAAATTTATTATAATGGTTTGTTTATTCTTATTTCAACAAGAACATGCGTATCCCAACTTTCCATATGTCACAATAGCGAGTTATGATACAATTTTTTTACTATAAATTTTTTTTACAAAAAATTTTCCTAAAACAATAAGTTCGTGCAAATAAATGGGGGCAAGAGCAATTAAAATAATATTTATCCATTCAAGCCAACTCAATTGGTAGGTGTGGAAGAAAGTATTAATTCCTGGAACTTCAATAACTAAAAGTTGGAGTAAAAAGCCAATGAAGAATGAACCCCACATCCACTTATTGCCATCCTTAAAGCAATGAATGACCGAATGATTGACATCTGACATACCAAACATGTGAAAGAGTTCGGTTAAGGCTAAAATTGTGAAAGCGGTAGACTGGGCTTCTTCCAAGTTTACTTCACTTGCGGCAAAATAAAACTTTATGCTCGCTAGATCAAACAAATTGCATCCGTTACTCAACGGGAAAAATAAGAAACCAGCCATTGTTACAAAAGTAAATAATAATCCATAAACACAAAGTTGCCACACAGCCCCATTAGCAAAAAGAGACTCGTCAGCCTTTCGCGGGGCTTCATGCATAATGCGCGGATCTTTTTTATCAACTCCTAAAGCCAAGGCGGGCAAAGAATCGGTAATCAAATTAACCCACAATAAGTGAATTGATATCAAAGGTGAGGGCAAGCCCAGTAACGATGTTGCAATAAAAATTGTTAAAACTTCAGCTATATTGGTGCCAAGAAGAAAAACAATTGTTTTTTTAATGTTGTGATAGATGTTTCTTCCTTCTTCAACCGCCTTTTCAATCGAGGCAAAATTATCATCGGAAAGAACCATGTCTGCCGCACCTTTTGCCACATCGGTTCCAGTTATTCCCATTGCGATTCCAATATCTGCTGCCTTGAGTGAAGGCGCATCGTTAACCCCATCGCCAGTCATTGCCACCACTTCGTTATTAGCTTGCAAAGCCTTGACGATTGAAACCTTATTATCGGGAGAAACCCTAGCGAAAACATTTGTCACCTTAACCTTCTGACGCAATTCATCAAAAGTGAGTTTATCAATTTCAAAGCCCGACATACATTCATTAGGATCAGCAGCGATGCTGAGCTCCTTCGCAATTGCAAAAGCCGTATCCTTGTGATCTCCAGTAATCATAATTGTTCTAATTTGCGCAGATTTAAATAGTGCAACTGCTGGTTTAGCCTCTTTGCGGGCAGGATCAACCATTCCAACCATTCCAACAAAAATCATGTTGTCTTCAGTTAGATCTTCTGAATCCTTATAAGCCAGCGCCAGCACGCGCAAAGCCTTTTCAGACATTCTTGACGCCGCCTGATTTATCTTAGCAACATCATCTTCAGTGATAGGTCGCACTTTCCCATCAGCAAGAATGCTGCTCGTGTGCTTCAATATTTGATCCATCGCTCCCTTCGTGAAGATGCGATACTCATCCTTTTTGATTTGATGCTTCGTCGACATCATTTTTCTAACTGAATCAAATGGCAATTCATCAACACGAGGATACTTTTCTTCCAAGGATGACTTGTGCAAATCGTATTTATTAGCAAAATCAACCAACGCCACCTCAGTAGGATCACCAAATACTCCATTGTCTACCTGAGCATTGGAGCAAAGCGACATGCCGGAAGCCAATAACTCAATTCTTTTTTTGGGAAAATCCTCTTGCTTTTTTAGTAAATCTGGTACGTAGCATTCAACTACGGTCATCTTATTTTGAGTCAGTGTTCCTGTCTTATCTGAACATACAACATCAACTGCGCCAAGGGTTTCAACCGATGGTAGTTTTCTTACGATTGTGTGAGCATCAGCCATGCGTTGAACACCGATACTTAAGACAATAGTTACAACCGCTGTCAATCCTTCAGGAACTGCCGCGACAGCCAAAGAAATCGCAAGCAAAAAACTTTGTATTATCTCATCCCAATAGGTAACTGCTCCCCAATTCACCCGAAAGAGACTGACCGTCAACATCACGATAACAATTCCGATTGTTACATATCCCAAAACTTTGGAAAGCTCGTTTAGTTTCTTTTGCAATGGAGTCAAATTGGTCTCGGCCTTATTTAAAAGTGAGGCAATTCGAC
>JAQWCB010000017.1 GCA_028707375.1 Bacilli bacterium
GACAGAAAATTGTAACGGAAATACCTGCCCAATTGTGTTTATAGGCAAAGTAACAAAATGGGATTAGAAATACCGGGCGTATATACCAGCTCCATTGATTATGATGCCTGTTAAAAATCCAATCAAAGAAAGTTTGATTGGTCATTGATACAACGATAAACAGAATTGTAAGCGCAAAAAATAGTATTGCAATTTTCTTGTCCACATTAATTGATTTCATGGTAATTATTTTTTAAACAATGTGAAAGAGGATAATATCAACTTATAAACGGCATAAGCTTTTTTGTGTGATTTGCATACACGATCAATTCTTCATGGGACCGTTGCTCCAAGTAATCATCTAAACGGGGAATTTGAACGAAAATAATGCTTAGCAATGCGTATCTGCTGATTAAGGTTTATTTCAATCGAATATTTATCACCCTTACATTCAAGCTCCGGATTGTTTAAAGAAAAGAATAAACGTTCTTTGTCTTCTAATTCGGGATGCTGTCCCCAAAGTTGCGGATACTCATTCGAAAATATGCTTAACGGATATTGTTCTTCTTCTTTTTCGGTGTAAACATCGAGCTGCACCGTTTCGGAAATAGGGCTGAATAGTAGGATGTTTATTTGCATAAGACTATGTATTTTCTATGTTTTGAGCTTCGGGCATAAATTATTTTTCATTTACATTAATCTAATGATTCAGGTTCATCATCACTTGTTGTTGGATTTACAGTTGCATCAAAAGAAAGAAAAACTTCTAAAAATGCAGTTTCTTTATAAAAATAGTTGGAATCATCGGATAATTTATCTTCCATAAAGTGAAATCCCCAGTTCGCATATTCTTCCATCGTTTGTATTAGCATATCTACAGCTTTTCGAGGAGTTGTTTCACCTTTTTCTAATGCTATAAAATCAAAATCAGTCTTAGCAATAAGTGCAACAAATAGATATTCACAAATCTTTGGATAAGGTTTTCTTCCCAAACGTTGTTCTATATTTCCCCAATTTTTGATAGCCCAACCAAAATCTTTCCTTTTTTGATTATCTTCATTTAATGGCCTACGCTGCCCATAATATAAACCAATAAAAAAGGCTATTATATAAAGTTCGTATCCCGCACCAAATAATTTACCACGAGCTTCACGTAAACTAGTTTCTCCACGTCCATAATCACAAAAAGTTTTAAGCAAAGAATCTTCATATCTTTTCTCCCATTGTGGGCTCCTCTTTGCCCATAAATCATATAATTTCTCTGTAGCCATATTACTTGATTTGAGTTATTTGGGTTTGAATAGTTGATAAATCTAATGGATCATATCCTGGTGCTTTATTTATTTGATATACAGAACACGTCAATTGATCGATTTTTTCTTTGTTTAGTCGTCTTATTTTCGTTTCCTTATCAATTTCGAGCAGGTCTTTAGTTACAATGACGCATTGCTTATCTATTTTATCAATAATATTATAAAAAACATCTTCTTTGTAATCTCCAAATTGAGATGTAGGAGCGTCAAAAATTAAAGGATAGTCTTGGTCACGTTTTAACGTAGTGATATTAGAAATAGCAAATAAGACAGACATATACATTGTAGTTCTTTGTGCACCTCCAGGATTTAAAATAGGGTTACCATTAGAACTTTTCAACTGAATACGCGCTGAGCCATCAGCTTTTCTAATAATATGAACTTGCCCACGAAAATCGTTCTCATTCAATTTTTCAAAATAATTATTGGCTTCTTTTTCAAGCATTTCCAAAAATTCATTGATATTTTTATCTTTAGCTTTTATAAATGATTCCATAATTATCTTTAAAGCAGAATGGACGCGCTGATAAAGTTTAGCAGTACCATTAGATGGTTCAATGTTGTCAAATTCAGCATCAATTTCTTCTTTACGTTTTTCTAAATTTGTGAGTTGTTGTTTTAGTTCAACCATTTTTATTTCTGCTCGATTTTTTCGCTCAGACATTCCTTTAAAATCTTTGAATCCTTTATCTAAAATTTCTTCTGAAAGTCCTTGTGTTTGAATTAATAATCGAGCCTTTTCATCTTCTGCTTCCTGTAAATCTTTAGTTGTTTTGTCTAAATCTCTTTTTCGTGCCTGTATAAGTGCTAATCTATCAGAAATATCAGTGGCAATTTTTGTTATTTCTTGTTCATTCCATCCACTTAATTGATTCGCTTTTGTACGGAGTTCATCAATAAATGAATACATAAATAAAGGTTTGTCATTTTCTTTCGTTTCATCTTCAGCCTGAATTTGAGTATGTTTAAGAAACTCTTTAAGTTTGTTTACCATAAACTCATATGCTTCTGTTCCTTTAGGAGCCGGTCTTCCACAGACTTTACATACTTCATCTTCAATCATTTCTCGCATTGTTCCCTTATCAGGCACATACCAAGGCAATGGTGCTGTACCATTAGCAATGTTTTGAATACTTTCCAAAGCGTCTTGCTTACCTTTTTCTCTTGCTATTCGTTCTGTTTCAATTTTTTCTTGTTTTCTCTTTTCTTTGCTAAAAGCTGAAACTTTTTTTTGATATTCATTTAAAATATTGGGGAATGAACGCAAGATCCAATAATCATCCAACAAACTTGCATTATAATCAAGTGTTGCCATTGCTTGAAATCTTGCTTTCTTCTGTTGCAATTTTTCAATCCTATTTTTAATATCTTGGTAATTTTCGCAAGCATCTTGATTTTGTTCAAGCTTTTCTAAACTAACAGAATAATCAGTTATCGCCTGCTCCTGGTTTAACATATCACGTTTTACATCACTGATTTCTTGTGATACTTTAAACTTGTCGGCTTCTAATATCCTTACTCTTGATTCCTGTTTTTTATCATTTTTCAACTCTCTTGTAACTACATTGTCTGAGTTTTTTTCAAAGCTTATTGTTAGTTTAACAAAATCTTCAAATTGACGAATATTTGAGAATGTATCAACTAATGTTTTTAACGCGGTATTGTTGTCAAAAACATTTAATTCGCTTTCACCTTTAAATAAACAATATTTACGTATAACAGCATCAAAACAAGCTTCTAATAATCTTTTTCCATTGATAAATAATCTTTCAGAGCCAAAATTTTTATATCCTATAAATTTAAAATCTTTAGTACGAATTGAATTATTGGTTTTCTCAAAAGAAAAACTTTTTTCTAATTCTTTTTCGCCGTCGTGATCAAAAATTATTGATACAGAGACTTCATCAACTTCATTATCATCTAATTCAGATTTTCTTTTTTCAGAAATATTAGATTCATTTTTATTTTCGGTGGTAGTATCAAATAACCATTCAAGAGCCTCAAAAAAAGTTGTTTTTCCATCTCCATTGTCACCAATTATTAATGTCAACCCTTTAGATAAAGCGAAAGAGTTTTCACCATAATAACTACGAAAATTTCTAATTTTAATATCTTTCAGTATCATATATTATCTTTTAAGTAGTTATTAACCACATTGTATAATTCTTTTTCTGATAAATTTCTCTCTTTACCATCAATAATTTTTGCGATAGCACAAACTATTGCATTGCTTGACATTAAAGCATCTTCAATGGTTTCATAATCATCTGGATTATATTCAGCCGAACTTATAAGATGTTCATCAGTTAGTACTGATTGAAGTATTTTGTCTCCGTTTGAAAGATATTTAGCCATAAGCGTATAATTAAAAAATTGATATGTTGTAGTAATTTAAAATCTCATCTAATTCTTTTATTGTTTCGTGGCAATTTTCTGATAACAATGCAAAATCTCTTACTCTTTTTATTTCATTTGCCACAAGTGTTTTTTCCAGCTCATAGTTAGTAGCATCAAGATTATTATCCGGGATTACTACCAAATCGTGAATAATTGCATTTCGTTTATCTTTATGTGTACGTAATACACGTCCACGCCGTTGAATAAATTGGCGAGGATTACCTGTACTTGCACAAAAAATGGCTAACTCGCTTCTCGGTACATTAACACCCTCATCTAAACACTTCATAGAGGTAAGAACATCAATTTTGCCAATAGCAAAATCTTTAAGCATTTCATCTCTATCAGTAGATTCAGAAGTAAATTGGCGCACAATAATATGCGAATCCAAGTCTCTCACGATACGTGTATATTCATCAATTAAATGAGCTGTTTCCTCATCATCTTGTATCGTATCAATCATATCAAACATATCAGCAGAATTATCATCAGGTTTATTCCCCTCTGGAACATAAACTAATGTATATTTAATACTCCCATATGATGATATTCTTTGCTTAACAATATTTTCAAAAATTGACTTTTTATTCTCTGCTTTATGAATTATTCTTTTTCGTTTGAGGAGCAAACGCTTTAAAATTTCTTGACTATCAGCGTCATCGTGCCGCATTATCTTTGCTATTTTTTTTGATAATTCTATGTATTCATACATTTCATCCTCGGTTAATTTTACTAAATGAGGATAATAGTAATATTTGCACAATGCCCCATTTTCAATAGCTTCTGACATAGAATACTCAATAGTATAGTTACTTGAACATCCAAAGAAATTCATTAGTTTTCGATTCCCGCTTTCGTCAAATTGGCGTTCAAGTGTTGCCGATAAACCTATTCTACGCAAATATTTAATATCAGCTAAACGATTTATCATTTGACCACCACCCATATTATGCGCCTCATCAGCTATCAATAACAATTTTTTGGGAGGAAATTGATTTAAATCCAAAAAAACATTTGAACGGACAAAAGAAGCATAGGTCGCAATAATAATATAGGATAACTTATTATTAGAATTAGACATCTCAAGCATTCTGAAATTCGCTACATCTGTTTTCCAATCGTGAATTTTGGAACATACTTTAATGATATTATCAAATTTAAATTTTCTACATTCTATTTCCCATTGCTCTACAAGTGTTACGGTTGGAACTAAAATAAGAGCTTTGTAATAGCCGCTGTATTTGTGAATTTCTAAAAGGCAATTCAAAGATGTAATTGTTTTACCCGTACCAGTTGCCATTGCGAAGAGTCCTTTTTGTCCATTGGCTTTCCAGTTCTCAAATGCTTTTATTTGATAATCTCTTGGTCCACTTTCATAAGGGAAACGAGGCCCGACTACTTTTTTTGTAGAAAGGATATCTTTTTCTTCCTGCTCTTTTAATCTTTCTATTTCAGCTTCTACTCGATTTTTAGCTTTATCCAAAGCAGTTAAGACTGTCTTTGGTAAAGATTTATTGTGAATATTTTCCCTTAAAAATTGAGATTCTTTATCTAAAAGGTCATTCAAAGATTTATCCTTAAAGGAAGTAGCAATTTGTGTTTTTACATTATTTGCATCAACATAAATTACGTTATCATCTTTTCCTTGAAAAACCAATTCGAAATCATCTTTCATTGAATTGATTTTGGCCATCTCTATATTGCCATCCCAATCACAGGAAACTGTTAAGCTCTCGATATTATCCACTAATGCAGTCCGTGAGAAATTACAAGAGCCATCAAATCCAACGGTATTTATACCATCGCTAAAAGCCCCGGACTTCGTATGTGAAATTCCAATACTATTTTTAGGGGCAATAATTTTAATCTCCAAGCGATTATTTTTAATCAACCAAGCTAAACATTCAAAAAAATGAACATCTCTTTCGGATAATGTATCTTTGATTTTTTCAATATTAGACAAATCAAAAAAAGGAATATTATCCGATGTTTCTCCCATCTCTATTGCATTACGGTCTTGTTCAGTAAGAACATCGTTAATTATTAGCCGCATTTGACCACCATTATATAGGAATGAAGCAAATCCGTCCGATAAGACACTAATCGCAGATGATGAAAAAAAACCAAGCATCAAATCAAATTGCGTAGCATTACATAAACACTCCGAGAAGAAACCAACCGGTTCCCACTCTGTACGAGACTTAAAACGTCTGTGATTTGGCCAAGTTATTTCTTTGAGCATAATTAAATAAAACAATTAGCACATAATACATCATTATCGTCAGCAAACAAATCTACTAACAAAGAGCTTGACTTTTTTTTAGCTTTTAATTCTTGTCGCTTAATCGCATCTAATTTTATTTGTCGAATACGCTCAGGCTTTATTAAATCTGCAAGACTTTCGCCTTGATTCCAAGTATATCCATCTTTTTCAAATTCCATTGCTTTCTGAAATAAATCCGGATGTTGTTCATATAGCCAAATCCATTCAATTTTTTGCTGATAGAAACAAAAATAACATCCTGAACGGCTTCGGCTATATGTCCCTTTTTTGCCGTCAACTTCAAACTCTATTTCTTTATAATAGGCAGGAATGCCAACGCCACTATCTTCTAAAATTTGATAAATTTCATCAATCTTTAAAACATCCTCATTATCTAATAAAGGGAATGTATCTAATTTGCCAACCGGATAATCAGTTGTTTTAAGATATTCGAAAACGGCTTGATTGAATATTTTAATATCAAGGTCTAATAAAGCATTAAGTTTTTTGCTATAAAAGAATTGTTTTGTCAACGGTTTTTGGATAATTTCAATTGCTTTTGCAATTAAATCTTCAGGACAAACTTTTTGATAGATTTCCTTTAATTGTGTTATATTATTGTCATTCAAAATCTTATTTATAACATCCAGACTCCAAATATTCCTTCGAAAGGGAAAAATTGCTTGGATATTAGGTCTTGTCGAAACGTATCCTTCACGTTCTTCATCTCCTCTAATACCAACATATGAAATTGTGGGCGCATCTCCAACATACTTTTCGAATTCAGCCAATTTCATTTTCTGAGTGCACCACCGTGCTTGTGGAGATGGAAGGAAACCACCAGTTGCCTTAAGAAAATGGTGAAAAGGCGTTGGTTCGGGACTTCCTTCTGCCGCTCTTAATCTTGTAATATGTCCTAATACAGATTCCAATCTATCTATAAGTTGATAGGTTTCCTCTAATTCACAACCGGTGTCTGAATTATAATAATCTATCTGTAAATCAGGATATTTATTTTTTAAATATATTGATAATGCCGCGCTATCTTTTCCTCCTGAGATTCCTAAAACGTGTCTAACCATTATTCTTTAATTTTATTTTTTAATATTCTTAATAAGGTACAAACATCCAAATTATCATCCCCAGACAAAACCTCATTTATTTTGATTTCTAAATCAGCTGTTTTATCTTTTTGGCCTTCCGGCAAGATATAAGACTGGGGTTTGATTGTACCCTTCGTTGATACTAACTCAAAACTATATATTTCTGAGTTTGAATTATTTTTAGAAAGCTTTGAAATGTCAATAAATTTTGTAAGGGTAAGGAGTAAATACTTAATTGATTCAATTAGTAACGAAACCTCATTATCCTTTACAGAAACGAGTGGTTTGTTTAATGACACAAAACAAATCGATTCATACCAAAGTGTTTTATCAGATTGCTTCATTAGCAACCGATTAAGAAATTGTTTTTGCTTATTTGAAAGTATATTTATTTGAACACTCTTGAAGCGATTATTTATTTCAATTTTATATTCGCTATATGTCTGTGATTGTAATCCTAATACATCAATAACATTATCCTCAACACGTTTTATCAGATTGGAATAACACGACCTTAATTCTCTAATTGCATCCCTAATTAAATTTTGATATTGTGTCATAAATTCTTGGTTAGTTGCCAAAGAATTATTCTTGAACCCGAAAACGGCAGGCAAATCTTCAAAGAATGTTTTTTCAGGGTCTTTTGCTTTTGCTAATATATTCCTAAACTTTGCCGTATTAGGATTATCAAAATTTTGCGTGTTTTTTGCAAATTCATTCAGATTGTTGTAGAATACCAAAAAGGGTTTTATTGTTTCTAAAAAATTATCTTGTGTGATTAATCCCTCATCATTAAGGTTTATAAAATTTCTATATTGATTAAAAAATTCGATCTTTACGCCTTCAATCGCAAATGCTTTAAGTTTAAACTCATTGGGCGATTTTTGCAATAAATCAAGGACCTCTCGATTGAGATAAGGAATATATACATCATCACTATTATACAAGGAATAATCTTGTTTTTTTATTATCAAGTATATTGGAATCCAAAAGTCCAAAAATCCCTGTTTGAGCTTAAATGGGGCTGACTTTAGTTTTTTTATTAAGACTCCAAGTTTTTGTTGTTTTTCAATAGATAATTTTAAAAAAGCTTCACATTCGTTCCACAAATCATTTATGGAATCAGTGTTTGGGTCTGTTAATGTGTATATTCCATTGTTCCCCCTATGGATGCCCGTATCTTTTAATAAGCTATAATAAATGGCCTTTTCAGGAGGAAATTTATCTTTTTCATAACCTAAGTCCTCCAAAATTACAAGGTTATCATCAATCAATCTATTTAATAATGATACACGGGCAAGCGAAATTGCGCTATTAACTTTTTGTTTATTAAACAATTCATTTTGAATAATAGGTGTAGCGTAATAAATATCATCGCATACAGTTGAAAGCAATTTATTAAAGTCTGCTTGAGAAGAAATCTTTACTTGCTCTCCTTTGTAATACCATTCAACATTCGTTGAAAAAGACATTAAACTATAATTAATAGTTTTATTTAAAATATCTTTTTCATATATGATTAGATTTTGTATTTCTTTCTCAGCGATTCTATCTTCTATTAAAACGTGGTTTTTTACATATTCAAGTTTTTGTATTTCATATAGATGCTCAATAATCTGAGTTACATTATTATAATAAACATATAAAACAGCATTAGAACAATTCTTAGAAGCTTCAATCAATTGTGTTTTTTTATCAGGTTCATCTATAAAAACAATATTGATATAACCATCAATATCATCGGCAAAGGCTGGGGGGATTGGCTCATTTGAAAGTTTATACTCAAAAAAACGGGGCGTTCCTGTTTTATAATAAGATGCGTTTGCTTGTACTACCTTAAAATCAAAATAGGTATTTAAATCATCTATAATCTCTTTAGGGCGTGGTATCTGCCCAGTTGCTTTATAAAGTTCGTCTTCTATATTAATATCTGTACCCTCAAAAATGATATATTGAGATTTATATTTCGCAAAACGAATAATTTTGAATACAACAAGCTTATCTATAACTATTTGTGGATCATCAATATCTAAGGCAAGTTCTATGTATTGGCATAATTCATTTTCTTCTAATTTTATAGAATTACCAAATAAATTGCAAAGTCCTATTATTTTTACAATCTTACTTGCATTCTCGACTTCTTCAACATCAAAAAAACCTTCAACACGTTCTAATGCAACACGTATAGCACGCCAATTCGCAGAATCAGAATTAACTTCTGATAAATATGAATAAAAGTTATATGTTATATAGTCGTAAACATCTGACAGATTGTATGTTTTATTTTCACCTGGCTTAAAATTAGCAATTGAATTATCATCGTTAGAATTTAAAAATGAAAATAAAGAACGTTCATTTTGTCCATAACGTTGAATTGACTGTGTTAACACAACTGCTGAAAAAATATCCATTGGATATAATTTCTTAGCAGTATTAATGCTGAAATCCTTGTGAATAAAGTTTGTATCTATTGCAAGTTTAAAAAGTCTGTCAAAATTAGTTATGGAAGTTATCTTTGTATTTGAATTTTCTATTTGTGAAGCAGCTAAATGCAAAAGTTGCTCAACCGGTTCACTGAAAACAATTTCTTTAAAACGCCCTTTGACTTTTTCCCATTCGTTTCGTTGTTCTTTATTTAATTTTTTGGAATATGCAACAAAATTTTGGTGTAAAGTTGTAATTAAGATTATATTATCGTTTTTTTGATGATTAACAAACTCACCTAATTGTTGCAAAAAATATAATTCTTTTTCAGGATTATTATTGGCTGCGTGTTCAAGGACTTTACCAAATTCATCAATTACAAGAAGCAAAAATTCATTTTTTTCTTTGAACTTTTTCAATTTTTGTTCTAAACGTAAGAATACGTCTTTATAATTAATATTGTCACATTCTAAATTTTCACTCAGTAAATTTGAAAGGGAATTATAATCACCAACAATATTGATACAGTGAAACTTCTTATAATCATTAAATTGCCTCTTATTTTCAAATAATACCTTATCCTTTAGTAATAAATCCCTTTCAAGTGCCACTAAAAAACTTGATTTACCTGTACCGTAAGTGCCAACTAAAGTAAAACTATGAATTCCAGAATGGTAATCAGCAAGCAAACTGCCTAATACTCTACGAGTATTTGAGGTTACAATATAATGAAAATCATCATATTGTACATTGTTTATATTTGTGGATAGCGAAAACATCATTATTTATTATAGTATTTATTAAGCATTTCTATTTTGTTTATTTCTTTTATAAAAAACAGCTGTTTGATTCCACCATCATCAGTATACCTCAAAGATTCTGGATATTCTTCAACTAAGAATAATATGGTATCAATTAATTCTGTTTTTGTCATACAAAATATTAATGCTAAATCCATTAATTTATCAAATGAAACAATTTGATTCTGTTGCTTATCATCAATAATTGCATATAAAAATATTTCTGGATTTATTCCATTTTTACCTTTTATATTAAAATAATAGTGCTTTTCAGTTTGCTTTAATAAATTTAAATCTAAAAGTAAAGCAGAATAATCCTCATTAGATTTGCTTTGCTGCGGGGTAACATAATTTTGTAAGAGCACACCAATATCCCTTTTAACAGTATTCTCATTATAAAGATGCGCATAGTCAGTTTCGGCATTTTTGCGTTTTAGGAATAATTGTAATTGTTCTCGTGAAAATTCACCATTTTTTTCTTTATGAAAATCGACGAAGAATAATTTATAAATACTTGCTAATTCAGTTTTTATCAGATAATAATGTAATAACCATAAGGTTCCCAAGTCTTCGACAAATGGGTCTTTCCCATTTGTGTTATTAAAGATATAATCTGCAATAGAGGTGACATTATTATCTACTACTAAACCGAATGCACGCATCCAAAAGCGAATAGAAGATACCATATTCTTACCTACACCTAATTCTATAACTGCTTCGGGAGCATTGAAATCCTTGTTTTTAGAAACAAAGTCATACCCCTTTTTAAGCCAAAGTGATTTACAATAAAAAGATTCGTGCCCTGAAAATGTGTATCGAGTTTTATTATCCATTAATATTTATTTTTAAACTTTTCCTCTTTTGCCATTCCAATGCTTTGTCAACAAGTTTTCTTGCCTTTTACAATGTTGATAATTCGGTTGGCAAACCAAAGGAATTAATAGTTCGTCTTTATTCTTTTCTTTGAATCAATTGTTTCAATTCTTCTTCACTGGGCATATAAGTCATATACTGCGAAGCGAATA
>JAQWCB010000177.1 GCA_028707375.1 Bacilli bacterium
ACATGATCTAGCAACGAGTAATTAGCTTTGAAAGATAAGCCAATATCAAGATTGAAATTAACCATCTCGCCTTTTTTACCCATAGTGCAGTTATAGAAATTCATCTGAGGTGTTCCAATGAAACCGGCGACAAATTTATTTACAGGGTAAGCAAAAATATTTCTAGGAGTGTCAATTTGTTGGATAAATCCTTTTTTCATGACGACTATTCTCGTACCCATCGTCATCGCTTCGATCTGATCGTGAGTGACATAGATAAAAGTTGCTTGAAGTCTTTGATGTAACTTAGTTATTTCGGTGCGCATGGAACCGCGAAGCTTAGCGTCCAAGTTACTTAAGGGTTCATCAAGAAGGAAAACCTTAGGATTTCTAACGATGGCTCTTCCTAGAGCTACTCTCTGTTTTTGACCGCCAGATAAGGCCTTGGGTTTGCGGAACAAATAGTTCTCGATTCCGAGAATTTTGGCTGCATCCATAACCTTTTTCTTTATTTCATCTTTCG
Organism: Bacilli bacterium; assembly: GCA_028707375.1. Classification (GTDB taxonomy): domain Bacteria; phylum Bacillota_I; class Bacilli_A; order RFN20; family CAG-288; genus Scatoplasma. Next base: position 503 of record JAQWCB010000177.1, read on the forward strand.
GAACCTTAGCTATTTTTAATCCGTAAGCAATGTTATCGTATACGGTCATGTGTGGATAAAGAGCGTAGTTTTGGAAAACCATTGCGATATTGCGCTCTTTAGGTTGCATATCGTTGACAATTTTGCCATCGATTCGCAATTCGCCAGCGGTAATTTCCTCAAGGCCGGCAATCATTCTCAGCGTTGTTGACTTACCGCATCCAGAGGGACCGACAAAAACAATAAATTCCTTATTGTTAATCTTCATGGTGAAGTCGGAAACGGCTTTGACGCCACCGGGATAAACTTTGTAGATGTGATTTAATTCTAAACTAGCCATACTTTATTCTCCTTTTACATTTCTACTTCGACATAGACCTTTTCTTTGTTGCTGTCGTATTTTATCAATTTACCATCAATGGTTATTCCATCAACCATCATTTTAAAATGATTTAATTTTTTATTTACTATGTTAATAGTATAAGTGGTTTTGCGGAATTTTCGAATTATTTTTACATTTCCTATTTCCGATGGAAGATGAGGATCGATTTTTAAACCATCATAAGTTGGTTGGATTCCAAGGATTGATTGACTGGCAGCGACAAAACTCCACGCTGCTGAACCAGTTAACCACGAATTTTTTCCTTCACCGTAATTCTGGGCTTCGCGCCCGGCGATAGTTTGGCAATAAACATAGGGCTCACTTTTATGGATATCGGAGATATCTTCAATAAATGACGGAGTATACCTTTTGTATATATCAAAAGCCATTTCATTGTTTCCTACTAGATTTTCCGCGATTACAATCCAAGGATTGGTGTGACAAAAAACGGATCCATTTTCCTTATAACCTGGCGGATAGGTCGTTATTTCTCCTAGTTCGAGATGGTATTTCGAGTAGCACGGAGTTAGAAGTTGAACCCCGTAATCGCAGAGCAAATTTTTTTCGGTTGATTCTAAGGCTTGTTCTGGCATTTCGAAATCTTTTCCAATTTGAGCGATTGCGCACATTCCTTGGGGCTCAATAAAAATTTTGCCTTCATCATTCTCATGCGAGCCAACTTTGTGCTCGAATGCATCGTAGGCTCTTAGATACCACTTGCCGTCCCATCCGTATTTAATTACGGCTTTTTCCACTTCGCTGACTAGGTGTAATGTTTCTTGACTTTCACTTTTCTTATTCAATAGTTTGGCCAGCTGAGCGTATTCTCGACCGTAGAGAACAAACATTCCTGCGATGAGAACACTTTCGGCTTTGTGCGAATCGTAATTTGAGGCTGTTTGAAATGATTCACCGGGAGAAAGTGAGAAGCAGTTTAGATTTAAGCAATCATTCCAATCTGCGCGACCAATCAAGGGTAAACCATGGGGCCCACGGTTGGTGGAAATGTATTTAATACTTTGACTTAAATGTTCAAAAAGCGATACTTCCGTTCCGCATTCATTATTGAAGGGAACAGGTTCATCTAGAATAGAAAGATCGCCAGTCTCATTGACATAGGCAAAAGTGCAGGCAATTAACCACAGCGGATCATCGTTAAATCCTGATCCGATATCTGCATTTCCTTTTTTGTTTAAAGGCTGATATTGATGATAAGTTGATCCATCTTTGAGTTGAATGGAGGCGAGATCAATAATCCTTTGACGTGCTTTGTCAGGGATAATATGAACAAAGCCTAAGATATCTTGACAGGAATCTCTAAAACCCATTCCCCGACCGATTCCAGATTCGAAATAACTTGCGGAACGGGAAATATTGTAAGTGGTCATACATTGATATTGATTCCATATGTTGACCATGCGGTCAAATTTTTTACTGGAAGAGTCAACATGAAATTTGGATAAATCTTCCTCCCATTTCTCTTTCAGTCTATTTAAAGCAATGCTAACCTGTTGGGGAGTGTGGTACTTCTTAATCAGTTCTAGTGCCCGCTTATTGTTTATGTGACCATCAGGAAAGTATTTATCTTCTTTGTCGTTCTCTACATATCCGATCAGATATATTAATGTTACCTCTTGGTTTGGGGCAAGCGAAATATCGTGGCGGAAAGAAGCCATCGGTGACCAGCCCGAAGCAACAGAAGAAAAACTTGTTCCACGAGTGACGGCCTCGGGATTAGACCACGAATTCATCTTTCCAAGAAAAGTATCAAGGTCGCTATCAAATCCATCAGATGGGCGATTAGTACTATAGAAAGCAAAGTGGTTTCGCCGCTCGCGATATTCACTGATGTGATATATAGT
>JAQWCB010000178.1 GCA_028707375.1 Bacilli bacterium
CGGTGATGTTGGTGTATGACGTGATGGATACGGAAGGAAAGGAAACGGCTGAAGAGTTCCTTCATAACGGTTTTGGACGCAATCCGTTTGATGTGAAAGGGATATTACCGAAAGAGATGTTAGACAGTGCAATGGAGATAGCAAAGCAATTGCATAAAAGATTTTCATAAAGTGCTTATAATATGAATATTATAAAAAATAAGGCAGTATATATGAAATGTATACGCAATAGTATGGCGTATACACAGATTTTACCAGTAATTTTGAAGGCAAGAACATTTGATAACTAAAAACCTAACATATGGATTTTATAAATCGAAAAATGAAGATAAGCGATTTAATCCTTTGGGATGAAAATGCCAGATTTCCAGACAAATACTTTAACTCTAACGAGAAAGAACTAATAAATTATTTTCTTTCTAAACCAGATTTTAAGATAAAACAGTTAATTGAGGCAATCGTTAAAGATTTTCAATATCCACAAATTGAAAAGTTGGTCGTGTGGAACGATGATGAAAATTATGTGGTTTTGGAAGGGAATCGAAGATTGACAGCTTATAAACTGCTCATTGATAAAGACCTAACAGATGATAGTGAGTTAAAGAGGTTTCTAATTGCGCAGAATTCGAAAATATCAATAGATGAAAACTTCGAATTGGAATGTTTAATCACGAAAGATAGAAATGAAGGATTTGTATATATCGACAGAAAACACGCCAACAATAACAATGAGGTAAACTGGCAAGATGTAGAAAGAGCAAATTATAACGTTAGGCGAGGTAGTTCAAATCAAATTGAATTACTTAAAATTGGTATTTCAAAAATCGTATCAAACCTTGATTTGCCAGATGGTATGAAAGAGCAAGTTCTTGGTAAAAATTATGTGACTACATTTTTTAGGATTGTAACTTCTACGTCTGCAAAAAGAAAATATGGCTATGAGATTTTAGAGGATGGGCAATTAAAAGTTAAAAATGAGAAGTTCCCTGAAGAATTGAAGGTCATTGTTCATCAAGTTTTGATGAAGCAGGACTCAGAGGGAAATAAAGTTGATTCACGGTCATTAAACAAAAAGGAAAAAATAGAAGAGTTTATTCAGTCTGTTGACTCAAAAGATGCTGTAAATGTTGATAAGGAAATTGAAAAAAATACAACAGTAAATATTTTTGGAGACGAAGTTATAAAAGTTCCGTCCACCAATAGACCTAAAGTGATACCAAAGTCCTCGACAAGGAAATATTTAATTCCATCGAATTGCTATTTCCGAATTGCAGAAACAAAAATAAACAATATTTATAGAGAACTTAGGGATGATTTATTAATAGACGACACTTCTAAATCAGTACCAAATGCAGTAGGTGTTTTGTTTAGAGTATTCTTAGAAGTATGTCTGGACTATTATGCAAAAAAGAATCAAAAAAACTTTAAAAATAATGACACTATAAGTCAAAAGATTCCTTGGGTTGTTAATAGCCTAATTCAAAAAGGCTATGACGAAAAAATCTTTAACAACATCAACAAAGTTGGGTCAGCAAAAAAGGATAACACATATTTGTCAATAGAAAATTTTCACGAATATGTACATTCAAGTACGACACAACCGTCATCAAACGAACTGAAGCTAAAATGGGATAATCTGCAATGTTTCTTTGAAACATTGTGGGAAGACTTAAATAAAATAAACTAATGTATTATTCGCCACTTAGATATCCAGGAGGAAAAAATAAACTTGCTGCATTTATTGCAAAAATCTGCATTGACAACCGAGTAAATGGTCATTATGTGGAACCATATTCCGGAGGTGCATCAGTCGCATTATTCCTTTTACTGGAAGGCTTTGTTCAGAAAATCACGATAAATGATAAAGACAGGTCAATCTATGCATTTTGGTATTCTGTATTAAACAAAACGAATCAGCTTTGTGGGTTAATTGAGAAAACTGACATCACAGTTGATGAATGGAGAATACAGAGGGAAATTCAGAACAATAAGGATAAAGCAGATTTATTACAATTAGGTTTTTCCACCTTCTTTATGAACAGAACAAATCGGTCAGGTATAATTACGGGTGGAATAATGGGAGGAGTAAATCAAGATGGTAATTTCTTGATAGATTGCCGTTTTAATAAACAAGAGTTGATTCAAAGAATTAAAACTATTGCTTCTCGTAAAAAGGACATACGACTTTATAAAAAAGATGCGATAAAATTAATCTCAAAAATCCAATTAGAATCAGACAAAAGTAATGTAATCTTCTATTTTGACCCACCTTATTATTTAAAAGCCAATAGTCTTTATATGAACCATTACAAAAAAGAAAGTCACAAAGAAGTTAGCGAAGCAATTAAAAAAATTCAAAATATTAAATGGATTGTTTCCTATGACAACGTTCCTGAGATTAAAGATTTATACTCTGATTGTTCAAGTAAGGAATACTCATTTAAGCATACTGCCTACAATATAAGGACTGGAAAGGAAGTATTATTTTTTAGTCCAAATTTGAAACAACCAGAATTAGATAATTGGAATCCTTTAAAATTTAAAAAAGAAAAAACTACCGGTAACATTTTGTATATTCCATAGGTGTAACCTTCCCTTTTTATAGGACAGTTCCAAGTTAGACAAAAATATTAACTTTGTTAGGCATAGGAACAACAATGAAAAAGACAGTACACAGCGAGTCAGAGAAGGTAAAGGCAGTCCATCAGCT
>JAQWCB010000179.1 GCA_028707375.1 Bacilli bacterium
AAAGAAGTTTCTAATTTGCGTCAAGACAAGTTATATTTGTATTTCACGCAACTTGGGAAGGATATGTATACAGGGAAACCGATTGATATTGAAGAATTGAGTGGTCAAAAATACGATATTGATCATATTTATCCTCAATCAATAATCAAGGATGATAGTTTAAGTAATAGGGTCTTGGTTAATAAGCAAGACAATGCTAGAAAGACCAATGTTTACCCGATTGATGAAGCAACACGTCAACGAATGCGAGGATTCTGGCATCTACTGCATGAAAAAAAGTTAATTAGTGATGAAAAGTACAATCGTTTGATTCGTTCTTCAAGGATCTCGGCGGAAGAAATTTCATCATTTGTGAGTCGGCAAATAGTGACTACCTCTCAATCTACTAAAGCTGTTATTAACTTACTGCAATTGATGTATCCACAGGCCAAAATTATTTGGTCAAAGGCTAACCATGTTACAAAATTCCGTAACGATAATAAAATGCTAAAATCTCGTGATGCCAACGATTATCACCACGCCAAAGATGCATATTTAAATATCGTAGTGGGGAATGTTTTTTACACAAAATATACTTTATTGATGGCTACTAAAAATTTCAATGAGATGAATTCTGAATATTATCAGAATCACTCATTGAATTACGATAATATATATGAAAGAAATGTTCCTGGTGCTTGGTCGATTGAGAAAGACAACAAGACGCTTGATACGATTAAAAAATATATGGATTATAACTGTGTTTTATTCACTGTTATGCCTACGCAGAATAAGGGACAACTATTTGATCAAAATATTGTTCCTAAGAGTGAGAGTTCAGCACTTATTCCATTAAAAGAATCGGGGGCTTTGGCAAACACTAGCAAGTATGGTGGATATAATAAGGCAGCTATTGCCTATTTTTTCCTTGTTGAGTCACTAGACAAAAAAGGAAAGAAACAGTTGACGATTGAATCGATGCCGGTGATGTTTGCCAAAAGATACGAAAAAGATTCAGACTTCGCAACTGCTTTACTAGAAAAGCAGCTCAATTTAAAAAATCCGAAAATTTTAGTTAAAAAGATTCTTATCAATAGTTTAATAAAGATAAATAATACTCCGTGTCGAATAACTGGTAAAGGCGGTAAGCAACTGGTAATTGCACACAATGTTCAATGGAATATTGATCAAGATATGACAAATTATTTACACTTATTGGAAAAATATCGTGATCGTGAGAAGAAGAAAAATACATTTGATGAAAAACATCCATTAGATAGTACTTTAGATTTCTTGGAAATTAATCATATCGATTTCTCTAAGTCAAAAGTTAAGGTTTCTCCTCAATATATTAGAAAGTCAAGGAATTTAGAATTATATGATAGAGTCAGTAACCAACTTGAAAAAGATATTTACAACGGAGTATCCTTTGATAGTCCTAAAAAGGTGATTAAACAAGGGAGAGATAAGTTTATTTCCCTGGACATCAAGTTACAAGTGATTGTTCTATTGGAGATGATTCATCTTCTAAGATGCAATTCAACTATTTCTAAGTTATCATTAATTGATGGATCACCAAATTTAGGAAGGATACAAATTAATAAAAAGATTAATGAAAAAAATAGTTTTGAGGTAATTGATCAATCGATAACTGGAGTATATGAGAAAATAAGGTTCGCAACCAAGAAGAGGATAGATTAGATGGGATTCCGCACAGTCGTAATCGATAGCAAATCTAAGATTGAGTTATCGTTAAATTATCTAGTTATTCGTAGCGAGGAAGAAAAAAGAATCCATATATCCGAGATATCAATTTTAGTTATTATGTCCACAGCAGTCTCAATGACTGCTGCGGCTCTTTGCGAATTAAATAAACAAAAGGTTAGAATTATTTTTTGTGATGAAAAATATCAGCCGTATGGAGAATTAATGCCATACACTCAGGGTTTTAGGAATAGTAAGAGAATAAAAGAGCAGATTTTTTGGGATGGTCAGATGTCGGAAGAAATATGGAAATGTATTGTTAAGGAAAAAATTATGAATCAGTATGCCTTGCTTGTTAAAAGAGGGTTTAAAGATGATTCAAAATTGCTTCTTGACTATGCTAATGAAGTCTTGCCCGGAGATAAAACCAATCGAGAAGGACAGGCAGCAAAAGTCTATTTCAATCGCGTGTTTGGACCGAATTTCCGACGGGGAGATGAATTGAATTTCTACAATAAATGCTTGAATTATGGCTATTCAATTATTTTATCATCTATGAATCGGGAAATAAATATTCTTGGATATTTAACTCAACTTGGTGTCTGTCACTGCAACGAGTATAATCCATATAATTTAGGATGTGATTTAATGGAACCTTATCGTCCCTTTGTTGATGAATTAGTCATAAACATAAAAAAAGATTCGATTCATTGGAAACACTGCGTTTCGGATATATTGAACAAACATGTAAAGATTGATGAAAAAAATACTACTGTTGGCACATCAATTCCTATCTATGTCAAAAGTTGTACCGATTCTCTTACGGAGAATATTAATATGGTTAAATTTCCTAGCGAATATGAATTATAGATTTATGAGAATAATATTATTTTTTGATTTACCATCAGTTTCCGATGCGGAAAAAGCTGATTATCGACATTTCACGAATAGAATTAAAAAAATGGGATTTTACATGTTTCAGGAATC
>JAQWCB010000180.1 GCA_028707375.1 Bacilli bacterium
GTTTATAGATTATGGAGGTCATATTATGGAACAGGATGATTTATCTGATTACAAGCTCATAGGAACAAGGATTAAGGAAACTCGGATTGAAATGAAAATGAGCCAAGCGGAACTTGCCGAAGCATCAAATATATCTCTGCCCCACATTAGCAATATTGAAAGAGGAAAGTCGAATATGATGCTTTCCACCTTTATTAACATATCCAAGGCACTAAATGTTTCAGCAGACTATTTACTGCAGCCGATATATTATCCGGACTTTAGTACCGTCCTGAAAGATTGCAGTCAGAGTGAACTTGATTCTATACTGAAAATTATTTCCGAGCTTATGAACGCAATGCGTACAAAGCACAAAAATAACGATTAAGACAATTATTTTGACACACTTAGCGTAAATTCATAATATATTTACTGTTTCATTAACCACAGGCAATTCACATTAACTGTGGTTAATTCCTTTTACAATCTCCGGTTGATATAATTATTTAAAGCAGATAATTATATAAGCTGGAGGTTATTTTTTTATGGGCGAATCTGATTTGGTCACGCAAAACGGTAATGAAGTAAAGGAGTATGGCATAAGCGATATTGATAAAATGCCGATATTTTCGTTTGCCATAGACAAGAAAGAACAAGCAAAGGAAACAAAGCTTGCGAAACACAAAGCTTGGCTGAAAAGCATTCGCCATGAAACACCTAACCCAGCTCATCCGTATCACATAGGCGTATATATTCGATATTTCAATCAGACTAAATACGAAAATTATCTTGACTTTCATATTAAACAGTATCAAGACACAATATCAAGTTGTCCGCTGTGGACAATTACTGATTTTTATATCGATGAAGGTTCCACTGCTCCGTATATGGAAAATGCACCTGAACTTAGCCGTCTTCTCGATGATTGTTTTAGCGGTAAAGTGGATTTGATCGTAACTCAAAAAGTCAGCAATGTTTCTCGAAAACCGGAAGAAGTCACTTTTGTTTCAAGAACTCTTGCGATGCAGGAGCATCCTATCGGTATTTATTTTATTTCTGAGGATATTTTTACTCTTGCAACCTATTATCTCGATGATATGAAGGACACGGGTTTCCTACCTGATGAGATTGTAGACGAGATTGCCGATGGTGCTTTAGGAGGTTTGATTCATGAATGATGATGAAAGACGCACCAAACGCGAAGAGCAACGCGCCAAGGTTAGACACCGAATTGATGTAAAGATTGATGCTGACAATTATGAGTTTGTCCCTGCTACTGAAAACAATGATTTTTATCATGATGATATTGTTCAGCGTGTTGCCATATATGCTCGTGTTTCCACTGATGATGTGAGACAAACAACATCATATGAGCTTCAAAAAAAGTACTATGAGGACTTTGTTCTGCATCATCCGAATTGGACACTTGTCGATATTTATGCTGATGAAGGTATAAGCGGCACATCATTAAAGCACAGGGATTCATTTGGGCGGATGCTGGAAGGCTGCAAAGCCGGAAAAATCGATATGATTATTACCAAGAGTGTTTCCAGATTTGCCCGTAATGTTGTTGACTTTCTTGGCACCGTCAGAGAGTTGGCTTCTCGTAAACCTCCGATAGGTGTCTTTTTTGAGTCGGAGAGTATTTTCTCATTGAATGACGATTCACAAATGGCATTGACATTCCAATCAGCGATGGCTGAAGAAGAGTCGCATATAAAGAGCCGGAGCATGGAAACATCCTTGCGAATGCGGTTAGACAACGGTCTTCCATTGACGCCAAAGCTATATGGGTATTCACACGATGGCGAAGGCGCATTGGTTGTGAATGAAGACGAAGCACCAACCGTTAAACTCATGTTTTATATGTACCTATACGGATATTCATCTCAGGAAATTGCGGATACACTCAGTGAACTCGGAAGAAGTACATATTATAATCTTCCGAAGTGGAATGCCAGCACAGTACTAGAAATACTAAAAAACGAACGACACTGCGGTGATGTTTATACCCGTAAAACCTACACAACAAATTATCGTGACCATAAAGCTGCTAAAAACCTCGGGCAGAAGAATCGCAGCCGTTACTTGAACCACCATGCAGCTATTATTTCGCGCGATGATTTTATTGCTGTTCAGCGAATGATAGAGAATGCGAAGTACGGCAATAAATCCATTCTTCCGGAACTGAGTGTCATTGAAAGCGGTTTGCTCAAAGGATATGTTATTATTAACCCGAGATGGGCAGGTTTCAAGGAAAACGAATATTTTATAGCATCGGGGAGCGCCTATCCGGAAACGGATGGTGTACAGGAAATCATAGAGCCTGAACCAGAACCTGAATATCACATTACCGTTGAAGATGGTGATTTTGATATGCGTGGTTTTGAAATAACACGTTCGGAATTTTTTGAAACATGTACTCGTCCATTTGTTACTTTCGGTGATAAAAAAATTCGGTTCAGTGCAGCTTGTATTCACAAGTTCGATAATAAGAATTATGTTGAAATATTGGTTCATCCTCGTGAGCGAAAGTTTGCAGTAAGGCCGACAACAAAAGATAATCGGAATGCTGTTATATGGTCGCGAAAGTCAAAAGGAATGTGCGTAGCGAGAGATATTGCAAGTACTGCATTTACCAACACGCTTTATTCTATCTTTGAATGGAAAGAAGACT
>JAQWCB010000181.1 GCA_028707375.1 Bacilli bacterium
TATTTAAGTGAATCTAGGCATACAGCAGCCATAATAATTATTCCCTTAAATATGAACTGAATGTTAACATCGTATCCCAAATTAGTTAAGCAGTATGTCATACCAGTGAAAATCAAAGTACCTACAACCGCACCACGAATTTTACCAATACCTCCGTTAAAGGAAATTCCTCCAACAACACAGGCCGCAATAGCATCAAGTTCAGTACCAAAACCTGCATTGGGATTAGCCGAGCCAACACGAACAGCTTCAAAGAATCCACCAAAGCCATAAAGGACACCGGCCATGATGAAGATTCCCATCGTTACCCAGAAAACTGATATACCAGAGACTGAGGCAGCCTCAGCGTTGCCTCCAACGGCATACATATTTTTTCCGAACTTTGTCTTGTTCCAAATAAACCAGATGATCGCAGTAGCCACAATAGCGGCAATAATTAGATTGACATTGCTAGAACCTGCTATCGCTCTTTTGTAATCAAGATTCATTGTGAATGAAGAAGTTTCCGAATAAAAAACCATTCCAATACCATAGATTAATAATTGAGTAGCCAATGTTGTAATAAAGGGATGCATCTTGAATTTTGCAGTAAAAAATCCTGCTATTGAAGAAAAGAATACACATAGAGCAATTGAGACCACTAGGGCCAAGAAAATTTTCATTCCCAACGATTGACCAGTGGCATCGACAGCAAATCCAAAATTTGATGTATAAACATAACTAGATAGGAACAAACACGTAGTCGAAGCACCCAAACCAGTCATACGTCCGATTGACAAATCGGTACCGGTGATAAGAATTAATCCCGCAACACCTAAAGAGTAAAATAATTTAACCGATGACTGTGATAATATTCCTAGTATATTTGCCTGTGAGATCAAATTTCCATTGGACAAAATGATACAGGCAATAAAGAAAATGATAATAATGAAATACAAGGCGTTGCGCAGAAAATAATCTTTAGCGACAAATGTGTATTTATAGTGACGCCAACTGTATTCCATCGATTCACTAAATGAATGTTTCCCATTTTTTACTCGCTGAATATAATTATATTTAGCTAAATAAGCTTGATACTTATTATCTTTTGCCTCTTCCTGAGCCTGTACGAGTTCACTGCTAGCTTCAGAAAGTCTACTCTTGTATAAAAGGTTCTCGGCTTTAATCTTAGCTTTATGCTCAATTATGCCATCTTTTGACAAATTGCCATGATCGTTGGTAATAGTTCCAAGATCTGCCAATCGAGCCTGATGATCCTCTTTTTCTTTAATCTCGGCTTCAGCAAAAACAGCTTTGGCCTTTTCAATTCTTTCATCCTCGTATAAACATACCTTACGATAATAACTTTGACCCACATCTTTGGCGTAATTTGTCGCCTCAAGAACCAGAGCCTTAACCGCTTCTGACTTGGACTCCATAACTTTTCGGGCGGTTTCCTTTTGCTTTCGACTATCCTCAATAATGCTTTTCTTTGTAGCATCATCAACTTGTTTATTGAGTTTTAGGTCTCTAATTTCGTTGTTTAATGCAATGATTTTGTTTTCACCATCCGCTCGAAGTTCCTTTAACTTCGTCAAGTATTCAGCTAAATTCGCATCCGATTCGAAAGGATTTTCAATAACAAATTCTGATACTGTTCCATTTTTTTCCATCTTTTTGTTACTCCTTATAAGTTTTTAGCGCAGAGTCTTAATAACTCTTCTTGATTAGTCTTTTGCGTCTCAACTATTCCAGCAATTTGATAATTTGACATAACGACAATACGGTTAGTTACACCTAAAATTTCAGGCATTTCACTTGAAACCATAATAATGCTCTTGCCCTTGTTAGCTAAATTAATCATCAATTCATAAATTTGATATTTAGCCATAATGTCAATACCTCTTGTTGGTTCATCCATCAGGAATAAATCCGGCGATCTTTCCAACCATTTACCCACAATGACCTTTTGTTGGTTTCCACCAGAGAGAGAAGTAATTGGATCACTGATGTCACCAAATTTCGTGTGCATCATCGCTGTTTCTTTCTCCGTGGCTTCCTTCATGAGTTTCTCGCTTAGAATTCCATATTTTTTATATTTGTCAAGGTTGGTTATGCATGTATTAAATTTAATATCGGCTACCGGATACATACCATTCAATTTTCTCTCCTCGGTAACAAAGGCAAAATTTGAATTCATCGCCTGTTTAGGATTTTTGAACATTACCCGACGATTGTTATAAATTATCTCTCCCTCCGAAATAGTTCGGATTCCAAATAATGATTCAAGCAATTCACTTCGCCCCGCTCCAACTAACCCATATATTCCAAGAATTTCGCCTTTGCGAACATTAAATGAAATATCTCTCAAGCGTGGAGCAAACTTAGTAGATAAGTGTTTGACTTTTAATATTTCTCCTGCCGGCTTATTTGTCAAAGGCGGGAAACGATTGTCGAGTGAGCGACCAACCATAGCCTTGACAAGTTCATCCAAATTGGTATTTTTAACTGGCTCATCCAAAGTAACACTTCCATCTCGAAGAATAACAATATCATCGCAAAGTTGGAAAATTTCATCCATTTTGTGTGAGATGTAAACAAAACTTATGTGCTTCTCTTTTTTTAACTTCTTTATGATGCGGAAGA
>JAQWCB010000182.1 GCA_028707375.1 Bacilli bacterium
AATCACGAAAAATCCTTGAAGGCTAAAAAAATACGATTCTATTTTTTATTTGTGACGATTCTGTTTGGATCTTTTTCCTTTGTTTTATATGTGTCTCTTCCGGATAGATTGAAATGGATATCCTTTATTCTTCTCGGTATATTTATCGTGGGTATCATTTGGTATTTCAGTTTTAGCAGTGGAAAAAAGAGCAAGATTTTAAAACGCTTCGAACGAGATTTGCGCCAGATGATGGTTATTGAGGATTCTTATGTTTTTGCTCAAGATAAATTGTTACATCCAAGAATCAATCCCGAGGCTGACTTTAACTTGAATGACTTAATAAAGGCTCATTACTTTCAGACCATTAATAAAATGACGTGTCGGAATATGGTAAAAGCAACTTTTCGTGGACGCGAGTTTCGCTGCTGTGATTTGTTTGTTCAGGTTCCTTTCGACTACAAGGAAAAAAATAATACGCAATTGAGCAATCGATTTATTAAGCGCGCCATCAAGTTTGGACTATATGGGAAATATGTTATATATCCTCTCGCGCTGGCACAAAAAGCAAGTATAATTCTTTACACCAATAACAAAAATATTGAAAAGCCATCATACCTTAAGGGGTATACAAAGATTGATATACACAATCTTTCCGAAAGCTATGAAATATATACCACCAATAAAAAGGTGTGTCGCGAATTTTTTAATCAAGAGTCTTTTGTTGAGTACTTGAAAGCCTTAAAAGTTGATAAAATATTGGAAAGTTATTTTTTATCAATCAATCGATATGGACTTTTTTTAGGGCTTAATTATTCTCAGAACCTTATGGAGTTTAATGTAATAAACGATTTAAGCAATCGTCCATTTAAACACTTTAAAAATGATTTGCAGTTGATATTAGAAATGTTAGAAAGCATTTCCTAACCTGTATATTATTTTTTTATGTGTTACGTGCACAATTGTCCCTTTCAGTTATTGAAAGGGGTTTATTTTTAAATTAATATAAAAAAGAAAGGAATTAGATAGGCAATAATATGAAGGTTAAAAATCTCGCTGTTCTTTTATTAGCGTGTGGCATGACATTAACTGGTCTAACTTCGTGTGGAGCAACACTGGATAATAGCGCCTACGGAGTGCAAAAAGGAGATGGCTTAGGCGACTCTATTACAAAAATACATATGACAGAGACCAAAGGATACATTGATAGTATCTCTATTATGGAAACATATACGCCACGAACTTGGGCCAATATTGATCCAGATGAGTTAGATGATTGCCAAATAGATACGATTGATTTTACCGGCGATGATGCTCAAGGAAACTCGATTGAATATCATTTGGCGAAACATATAAAAATTGGAGATTTGACTTTCACTGGCAGTCTTAGAGTAAATAATGATGACAATGCGCTTTTTATCAAACAGGGCGAAGTAATTAAATATAGTTATGACAATCCTGATGACAGCGATGACACGCGCTTAGATTTAAATAAATATCTATCAATTTCTGATGCAGAAGCATATAAATTAGGCTCGCGAGCAGGATGGTATTTTGAAGCGGTAGCGAAAGATGAAATAAGTGTGTTAGGTTATGACAAAGAGGATGAAGAGAAGACATTAAAGGCGTGCGATTATACCCTGGGATTTCCTGAAGGGGAAAAATTTATCAACGATTGTCAAGCTGAAGCAGGTTGGACCTCTTCGGTGAATGCTCTTTGCGATTATTTGGCTGGCAAGCAGTTGGATTTTAAAATGACCGCAACCGATGAAGACTTCAATGACTATACAACGATTAAGGCTATCGATGGGACTTGGTATTACAGTCCTTCTCTGGCGCACGATGATTTCAGCGATCCGGAAAATTCATATGAAAAAATAGAGGGATGTTCGTCCGAAGAATTACCCTTAAGAAGTTTTTTAAACATTATGAAACTTGCTAATATTCTTTTTGCTTCAATGGAATACGATTCAGTTAAATAAGAACATGGAAAAGATATTTACTCTACTCTATCCGCAGTATAAACCTAAGGCATGTACTTTTAGTTACGATGATGGAGTGCTTCAGGATGTGTGGGTAGTTAATCTTTTTCGTCAATATAATTTGAAGGGGACTTTTAATCTTAACAGCGGTCAGTTTGGTCAGCCCAAAATGCGAGATGGTATCGATTGTTCGCATTTAGAAGAAGAAAGAATTGTTAAATTGTATGAAGGTCAAGAAATAGCGACTCACACTTTTTCTCATCCTCATTTAGAAAATCTTTCCAAGGCGGAACAATTGAATGAGTATCGCCAAGATATTCTAAAATTACGTAAACTATTCGGAAAACCGATAGTGGGATCAGCTTATCCATTTGGTACTTACAATCAAATGACACTTGATGTGCTTGATGAATTAAATGTGAAATATGCGCGAACTACTAAATCGACATACGATTTTCATCGCCCATATAATTTTCGACTTTGGCATCCGACCATTCATCACAATGACTTGAAAATTGGCGATATTGTCAATCGCTTCTATCAAACCTCAGAAGAGTTAGCTATTTTGTACATATGGGGTCATTCCTATGAATTTGCTTTGCAGAACAATTGGCGAGAATTTGAAATGCTGTGTGCGGATTTAGCTTGTCATCCTC
>JAQWCB010000183.1 GCA_028707375.1 Bacilli bacterium
TTCCGATCTAACAAGACATTGAATTCAATGATTCCCCTATGGAAAAAGCCCAAGTCCAAAGTTACCGAAGAAGATATGGACAAATTTTATACCAGTCGCTTTAGTGATTATGAAAAACCTTTAATATCGATTTTTGTTAAGGCGGAGGGGCTTTTGAGTTATAATGCTTTGCTATATATTCCCAGTCACGCTCCCTACAATCTATATTCTGAAAACTACGAGAAGGGAATCGCTTTATATTCCAAGGGGATATTTATCAAAGAGAAATGTCCTGAACTGATACCTGATTATTTGAAGTTTGTCAAAGGTTTAGTTGATTCTGATGATTTTTCGTTAAATATCTCACGTGAATTGCTTCAAAATTCACCAGTGATGAAAAAGATTGCGAGCAATATTGAAAGTAAAATATTGTCGGAACTTTTGAAATTGAAGAAAGATGATTATGAAAAATATTTAAAATTCTTTAAAATATATGGCAATCACATCAAATTCGGTATTTACTCATCCTATGGTTCAATGAATGACAAACTCAAAGATTTGCTTGTATATCATTCGCTGAACGAAGATAAACTTATTGATTTAAAATCTTATGAAGATAAGATGGCAAAGGATCAAAAGTATATATATTTTGCCTCGGGTAAGAGCCTTGAATCCATCAAATTGTTGCCTCAGCTCGAGAAATTCAAAAAAAGTGGTAAAGATGTGTTGTTGATGGATGAAAATATTGATGAATTCACCATTATGATGCTTAGAGAGTACGATAAGAAAGAATTCAAAAATATTTCTGATGAGTCAAGTGAAGAACTTTCAAAAGAGGAGAAAGATAAAATCGAATCTCTTACTTCGCAAAACAAGAGAATTCTTGACGATATCAAGGACGCCTTGAAAGGCAAGGTTGACGATGTTAGTTTCTCATCAAATTTAGTCGATTCGCCAGTATGCATTATTACTAAAAATGGTTTATCGATGAATATGGAACATGTTATCAATGAAGAACAACCAGGAAATAAGGATGAGAATGAAAAGGTGAAATCGCAAAAAGTGTTGCAGATTAATCCTGATCACGAATTGTTTAAGGCCATAGCGAAAATTGATGATGATTCCGCAATTAAGCAATATGGTTCCTTGCTGTACGACGAAGCCGTTATGCTGGAAGGCTTTGAAGTAAAGGACAAAAAAGCCTTTGTTGAAAACCTGAACTCCTTAATGCTCAAGTCTGTCAATAAAAAGTAATATTATTTTATATCCCTGATGCAATACATTATAGCGTCAGGGATTTTTATGTGCTTCGCTTGAAACGATAATATAGAAAGAGTTTACCAAGATCGAAAATTGCGTCAAAGGCTTCCTTTTTGTCCTCGCGTGTCAGGGATTTTTGCTGAGCGATAGCCCTTTTGAAAAGAGGAAGAATTGTACTTGATAACTGCCGCAAATCCTTTATTCCACACTTATCTAAAAAAGTAAATATAGCCTTGGTATAAGCCATTTTAGTTTGATCATTGCGCTTGGATAGCCAAGCGTCAAAGGCTAAGTCAAAAGCCCGTGAACTTTTAGAAATCTTTGGAAGATAAACGAAATCTCCGCGTTCGTCAAGTTCCCAACGAAATGGCGAGTGCTGCAATATTCCGTTGGCTCCGACCGCGCTAACAACTTTATATTTGGAATAATCAACCATCAAAGTTCCCACAAGAGAATCGTAGGGAACGATTTTATTGTATTTGGTTTCAATGCTCTTAAATCGGTGGGAAGAAAAAATATTGGAACGGTAGCCTGGACCGTCAAAATCATATATTCCCTTGATGCGCTCCTGATATTTTGGCAGTGCAAAAGTTCCAGCAAAGGTAGCGAAATTTCCACCTTTAGAATGACCGCAAATATATATATTTGCATCCTCAGGAAGTTGCTCTACGACTTCCTGAAAAAAATTGACACACAACTCGTGCGAGGGAAGCCTGTCAAGAAATGATAAATTCAAATCCTCTTGCCAACCGAGCAAAGACATGTCAGTTCCGCGAAAAACAACAATGTAATTATTGCCAATCTTAAAGACCATTGAAGCATATTGCATAACATCTTTACTTGATTTTCGATCAGTATAAAATGCCATTTGCAATTGCTGATAATGCGGTGATTTGAATAATTCCTTAAGTAGAATGACATTGTAGTCACGCTCAATCGTGTGCTTAGTAATTTTGTCGATAATATCATCGTCATTCAAAAGATTGAAGTTGGTAAATTCTCCTGCTTTATAAATGGATCCAAATTTTTTAAGCTCGCAGTAAGATAGCTCAGCAAATATCAGCATATCAACCGGTGTTAAAATACATTCATTAAAAGAAGGCGATATTTTTTCCTTGATATATTCAATTATTGTTTTCATATTTATATTGTCATATATTTACATATTACTTGTCTACAAATATTTGTATATTTATTTAAAACTTATAAAGCTTCTCTTATAATTATAGCATGCAAAGATTGTTTCACGAATTTCCACCTATCTACTCATCTTCATCAAAAGTTTTGATTCTTGGATCATTTCCCTCGGTTAAATCACGTGAGATTTCCTTTTATTATGGTCATAAGATGAATAGATTTTGGAAAGTGCTTGCTG
>JAQWCB010000018.1 GCA_028707375.1 Bacilli bacterium
GTATTCAGCCTCAGCCTTGGGAAAAAGCTCAAGCACTGCAAGCTGCATTGTGAATTTATAAAGGTCGTTATCAAGTATGGATTTTATCACTGAAGGTCTTCCTGTAACGTTTTAAGTTATCTTCTAAAGCAATTTTGTCTTTTATTTCTAAAGCAATTTTGTCTTTTATTTCTAAAACAATTTTGTCTTTTTATTCGATCAAATCTTTTGTTCCACATATATAGCCGCTGTATTTTTAAAATTTCTGACACCCAGGGATAACGCCCTGAAGTAAAGTCAAGTTTTCTTTATTAACTTTCGGAAAGTGCGGAAATTTCTTCGTTCTTCCCGACACAATTCCATAATTTAGTGATTTCTCATATTTTCATTACTTAAAACTTCACTTTTCTCTGCTAACTGCCCAAATAAACTGCAATAATCCTTGAGAAATAATTTCTTTGGCATTCCTGCCAAAGAATTCTTTTATTCCTGTGATTTTTCACTTTATTTTTTGACTAAAATCGATATGCTCTGCTATTTAATCCTTAACTCATCTTTCAAAATAGATTACTAAAACTTAAACGGAGTAAATAATCTGAACAATTCCAGAAATGACTTTTGTGGCTTCTTGAGTAAATTTAACCTTCTCATTTGAGTAAGTTTAATCTGATTCTCAATTCCTTTATCAGTCCTAAATTGCTTCTTGTTATCCGTTTTTAAACTTTTTGAATAATAGCTTTCGATAGGGTTATTTGTCGCTGGCGCTCCTGGAAGATAATAGAACAAAGTAAGATTTAACCAATGTTTATTGATCATCCACAATCGTTTTTGAACCTTTTCATCATATGTTCTTATATTTTCCATTAATTCATTGAAGTTATATTTTGCTTTTTCAAGACTATTAAGTGGAAGATTTTCCTTTTTTCGTCTTCTTTCAAGCTTTAATTCATTTCTATATTGGTAAAATTCCTTTTTTGCTTTTTTACTCCATTCTTGATGCTTTTCTTTATTATTAATTACGTTGAGTTCTTCAGATAGAAGTTCTTCCAGAAATTTAATTTCATTCTCTCTATTGTAAAATATATTCAATAATCTGTACTTCAATAGTTCATGTTCAATTGTTGTATTCTTTGGGAAATCACTAACTATAAGCTTGTTTAAGTGCATCAAACAATATTGATGCACTAACTTATCTCCAAAAATTTCCTTTAATATATCAGGGTATCTCTTGTCAAAATCCGTGACGATAAACACAGGCTCTGATGCATCAAGATTTTTCCGTAGAAATTCCTTGATGGTTTCTGGATTTTTATCTTCAAAAAGTTCATCTGCTATCGTTCTTTGAGTTTTTGCATCCAGTAAGGTTAAGCGGTATTTCTGACACCGTCCTTCTTTTGGATGTTGTTCGTCATAATGCACTATACGTATATTTTCTGAACTTGGAACAGTTTCCTTTTCCATTTCCTTGTAGAATGCTCTTAAAATAGTGTTTCTTGATCTTGGATAGATGACATCCATTATATCAGAAATTCCATCGTATGAAACGTTATGGTATCTGAGTATCTGGAAGAAATAATTGAATGAATCAAAAAGTAAAGTCTTCATATCTTCCCAAAAACTATGATCTTCTTCGTATGTACTACCACAATTTAAGCACTTATATCTTCCAATGTTGATTTCTCCAAGACCTTGTTTGGTATGGGGATTATAGCCATTATGAACCATTGGAGCACTACAAATAGAACAGACTGGAGGAATTTTTCTACGAAAAATTCCTCGTGTGGTATATTCATAATCGTTTCCAAAACGATCAAAAACATTTAAGAGAGCAGGGAGCTCCGAAAAGTTATTAAGAGTAAGATTTATAGTTACCATTGTTTCTGCCGTAACATCATTACATAATTATAGAATTATAATTTTTATAGAATTATAATTTTGTGTAGTGATGTTACACTTACTTTTATCACTAGATTTTGGAACTGAGTCCCTAAGTTTTGCAAAATCTCTTAATTACTTCTCAAAAGGATCAAAATATAATAAATTTCTTTTTTTTCAATAAAGAGCCTGTATAGTTCTAATGAGTTTTTTCTATGGGATGCCCGAACCTGCAATACCGAAGCTATACTCTTTTAAAATACTCTCATTTACGATGAAGTTTTATTTATTGGGACTTTTTGCACGAATTTCCCCTTTTTTCCTTCCAAATAATCACCTAGACTTATTTCCATAATTTCTAAATAATCATCTTTTAAAACATAATCATAATGCATGCTTCTTGGGTTAATATTTTTCAAATAGATAGTAGAAATGTCATTCAAAAAAGTCATAGTTTTATTGTAAAATGATTCTATGTCTTCAATTATATTTCTTATAATTTTTTCTTCTTTATTTAATTCTATAACTGATAAGTTAAATGTTAAATATTTAAGTACGATTTCTTCTTTTCTATCAATAACACACATTCCAGCAATGAAATGAATGAATGTATGTCTTATTGCAGATAATTCATTATACCAATCTAAATCATTTTTTATTATGTTATCATAATCGGGATGTAATGATAACTTACCTTCAATTATCTTTTTCCTCTGACCTTGAAAACTTTGAATGAGCTGCTTATTATGTATGAAGTGATTTTCAAATACAAAGAAATTTATTTTAGCAACATTTTCCATTATACCGTATATTTGATTCAAAAAAGTCTCATAATAATTAGCTAATAGATTCCTTTTATATGACATTCCATAGTTTGTTTCATATAGTTTTTCAGTTTCTTCTATAGCTTCTTTGTTTATTACTTCAATTTCATTCTTCAATAAAATGAGATTATTTATCCTATCTCTTAACGATGCTATATAACGTATAATTTGAAAATCAAATTCATCTTTTACTGGTAAACCTCTTTTTTCAATTTCTTCATTATCAATTCTCCATTTTTTATTTTGAATTCCAAAACCTAAAAACAAATCTAACTTATTAGTCATTTTTACTAACACCTTAAAAAAATGATTTAAAGTTAGGAAATCCAATTTCATTAAAGCCCTAATATTTCCTTTTTCTTTGCGTCAAAATCTTCTTGTGTAATTATACCATCATTAAAAAGCTGTTTATACTTCCTGAGTATGTCGGGATCATTAGATGTAGGATTACTTGCTTTTGATTGATTTTTTATTAAATCTTCAATTTTCAATTTGACTTCTTCGGCTATGTCATTATATTTTTTATTGAAAACAACACTATTTTCATCATGGGCTGCCCCATATAAACCATTCTTAGGAGAAACACACCCAGGGATCGAAAATTGTATATATCCAGCAAATAAACCACCGCCTTTTTTAAGTTCTACTCCAGAAATTTGATTTAAATAGATGGTTTTATCCCCACTGAATTTTGCTTTCATATTTTTTCTTTTAATTAATATTCTATCATCATAGACTTCAAGCTGGTCATTTACTCCGGTTAACTCCATTATCATATTTTCAACACCACACTTAAATTAAAAGTAGGCTGATAATTTATTTTCAATTATAGATAAACATATTCAACTATGATGATTTGTTAGTTTATATTAGTGATATATAACACTTAAAATTAAAACTTTTAATTAATATGAAAAATTGGCTCTGTAGAAATCCTCTAAAATAATGAATTTCCATAAATTTAAAATGAGCAGCCAGATCTGGATATACTTATCTTTTTTCAGCCTCTTTCATCTGATGTAGATAGGTTTTCTACAGAGCAGAAAAATTTATAATTTTAGAATCATGGCAGACATAAATGATATTGAAAATGATGTAAGAGATTTCTTATTGTTTTGTAAGATGAATGTAGCTGATCTACATTGGCGTTATACTACTGATAATAAAGGCACTACTTTACAATCAATTTTTTAGGAAAAGGTAAACCAATACAATTACCGGAAGGATTTTGGGGCAGTATTGAATCTATTAGAGGCCGTCTTAAAATTCAAACCATTTCTACATTTGGACAGTAGGCGTTGTTGATCTTAAGTTCAGATTGTAAATTAATTACATCAGAATTATTTGCCCGATGTATAAAATCAAATGCATTAGACATCATGGTTAAAATTTACACTTTAGTCATTTAACGGTTTAATGCTACCGGTTTTCTCTCCAAATCCGTGAGTCCTATCCCAATTGTAAAATCAAATTGAATTTTAAGACACGCTCTTAGAGATAAGCATGGAATTAATATTGAAGTATCAAACGATTAATATTATTTGATGTGAGCCAGTCCCAAAACTCAAAATTTATTTCTTTAGATCTTTTATTCAAAGTGACTAATTGAGCCTCTTATTATGAAAGCAGTCCTGAATAATTCTGATAATTGAGACTAAAACTAGGTTTTGGACAGGCTCTATTAATATCTTTCATATACAGATTCACTAATATCATCAAGTTTTAAGAAAGTAACTATCATTGCATACAAATATAATAACGCTATGGGAAACATTAAAAGAGTGAACTCAAAAATAATAGGGTTAATTAAATCTTTTGTTATAGCTATATTTGTATCATTTTGTAATAATGACATATTTATAGGACTTGTATCATTTGAAATCAGTATTCCAATAACTGATAATATTATAATAAAAACATATATGATTAAAAAGCCAGTAATCCCATTCTTTAACTTGCTTCTTTTTACTTCAGTCTCACCCTCGTATTTCTGTAAAATAAAAATGCTAAATGCTGCAACTATTCCTACAATAGCAGCAAACATCTGGGCAATTGATGAATAAAAGTAATAAAGTGTCTGACAATCTGAAATATTAAAAAAGTCATAATAATACAGATAAAACATTATTATTACTATTGTCCATGCAAATAAATCAGCATTAATTATTTCAGAAAATATATTCGTATTTGTATTTTTACTCTTATCTATCCCAACATACTCTATAGTGGGGGATAAATACATTATTTTTACTATATCATAAAAAGCACTCACTAAAATAATAATGAATAAACTAATTTTAAGGAAGTCGAAAGAAGAAAAACATAAAACAAAATAGTATATTAAACCGAAAAGAAAATATGATGAAAGAGAAGTATGAACAGTTCGTAAAACATTACTCTCTTCTTCAATATTATTCTCTTTTCCTTTCCATTTTTTAAGAGAAATTTTTTTGAGAGAAATTTTGGAACATATTTGAAAAATAATGTATCTAATACTGAATAAACATATAATCGCTGTCAAAATACCATGATCATATAGTGAATCAAAAGGTGAAGACCTCTTAAAAAATAAATATGAGAAAGAATAAAAAGTGAAAATTCCACTAATATAAAATAAAAGATTACTACGAGATAATCTATCACCAGATTCTAAGTACGCATATCCGCTTCCTAAAGTAAATGCTAAAAATTGAATTTCATTACCTATTTTGTTTAGAACAGGTAAACAAAATATCCATCCAATTGTTGATAAAATATAGGTGAAAATCACCGATAAAAATAATACATTCAAATACACAGATCTTACAGATTTATCTGAAGGTGATTTTTTTTCATTATCTTTACTCATTGTTTCAATAAGCTACCTAAACTCATTAAAAGTTTCCGAAAAAAGAAGGAGTATAATGTTTATTCAAGGTTGTGCTTTTTGTTCTATAGGATAAAATAATAAAAAAATAGGTAACTATTCAGGTAGCCTTATGAAGGCTGCCCAATTTTCCTCGTTCCGAGGAAAAATTGGATATAAAATGATTTCTTTTTTCATTTGTGAAACGTGAAGATATTCTTGCTTTATGTGCTTCAAACCCTGAAGTTCTTGCTTACATTTTGAGTCTTGAATCTCAAATAAAAGAACTCACTGAAAGGTTACAAGCCTTAGAATCTCGTTTAAACCAAAACAGTCGTAACAGCAGTAGACCTCCTTATACTGATTTCTTTATCAAAGAGAAACCTAACTCCAAGAGTCTCCGCAAAAAGAATGGTAGAAAACCTGGAGGTCAAGAAGGTCATCAAGGGACAACTCTTGAAATGACTAATGATCCTTAGTAGATAATAGAACATTCTTTGAGCTGCTGTAAAGAATGTGGACATACTCTTGAGAATGTTGAAGTTGAAGCTTATGAGAGAAGACAAGTCTTTGATATCCCTCCTGTAAATCTAATAGTTACGGAACATCGAAGTCAGATAAAGACCTGTCCTAACTGTGGAAAATTTAATAAAGCTGTTTTTCCTGAACTTGTAAAATATCCAGTTCAGTATGGTCCTAATATTTTAGCTTCAGCTATTTACTGTAAAAATCACCAGTTTATTCCGTATGAAAGGATTTCTGAGTTCTTTGATGACATTATGGGGATAAAAATCTTTCCTGCTACGATAATTAGAACAGAAAGAGAATGTTTCCAGAATTTAGGGGAATTTGAGAACGTTATTAGGGAGAAGTTAATGGCTTCTCATGTTATCCATTGTGATGAAACTGGGATGAAAGTTAGTGGAGTAAGACATTGGCTTCATGTAGTTTCCAATGACAAATACACATGTTATTTTGCTCATCCAAAAAGAGGATCAGAAGCAATGGATGACATGGGAATTCTTCCTGAGTTTAAGGGAGTAGCAGTTCACGATGGATGGAAACCCTACAACAACTATGAATGTGATCATTCACTTTGCAATGCTCATCTACAAAGAGAACTTACTGGAATTGAAGAGAACTATATAGGACTTACGCAGTTGCCTGCGTTGCAGGCAACTTTTAAATCTCCGTAAATTTATCCCAAGTCATAGATTGGATTTCTTATAAATTGACTAACAGCATTTCTTATAATGCTCAATTTTGTTTCAAACCACGTAATTCCTGTAGTTATTCTTTGGATTTCAAATCTGAGAAATGCCCTTAGTGCCATCATGATATGTGCTCTCTGCACATTATTTCTCCTTGACTGACAGCGTTCTACTCCACAAAACTGTTTTATTCCTCTATGATACTCTTCAATCTTCCAAGCTTTCTTTGCTAACTCTTTTCTTTTTTCTTCCTGCATATCCAGTACATCTGTAGCCCAGTATTGCGTGTTTCCGTCCTGGAAACTATCCGAAATACCTTAATAAAGCCATATTCTTTTAGATGAACCGTCATTCCTTCTGGTGGAATAGTTAACAATTCAATTGCTACATTGCCAGTTTTATCAGGGTTAACTAATCGGTTTTTCTTTAACCTGGTTAGCCAATGCCATTCTTTATTCCTGATTGCTTTGAGATTCTTTATGCTGGAATACCAGGTATCAAACAGGACAAATTCGGGTTTAAAACCACGTTCTTCTGCCTTATTCAACATATCAAGGAAATGATCATTTTTTGTTTTTCCGTCAGTATCTATATCGTAAATCCTAAAGTCAACAGGTATTATAGCTTCATTATATGTCCAGACAACGGTTTCAAGGTTAATACCGTTTACAATCTGATGGTGTTTACAACTCCATTGCCTGTAAACAAGATCAATATGTTTGGAATAAGGTTTATCCAGAACAGTATCATCGATGATAAGAAAACCAAATTCTAGAGTAACAAAATTCTTAACTTCTTCCCATAAAGTCTCAGTACCAGGAGACTGCCTTAAAAGAAGACGAGTAAAAGAGTCGTGAGCTGGACTATTAGAGTCAAAATAACTGCACTTAGAAGCTTCTGTACAGCTAAATATCCGTGAAGAAGCAATAAGAAAGTTGATGTAATCAAGTTCAGTGCATTTAGGCGGATTTATTGCGTTCAACTCAAAGATTTTTTTGATTATATTTCTTATAATATAGTAATGATCATATTTTAATATAATTTGCAGAAAAAATATTCAACCGCGTAAGTCCTAAAGAGATATCAGGATGATGAAACTTCAGCAGAAAATATCAGGAACTTTCAGGGCCATACAAGGAGCGGGAGCTTTCTGCAGAATTAGGGTGTATATTTCTACAATCAGAAAGAATGGTTTGCCTGTTTTTGAGGGTATTCTTGCGGCGCTCAAAGGAGCGCCGCTAACTATACCCTGAATAGTTACGAAATTATTTTGAAATTGCCAAATACAAAAATATCGTATTTGTGGATGGTGATTAATATGGAGGATAAAATTAGTTTTTGTCCTACTTGTGGTGAAGGAACTTTAGGTTTAGAAGAAATAGAAGAAAGTTCAAGTGATGAGTGTATAAAAACATGTTACTACTCCTGTGGTCACAAGCACACAAAAATAAGTATTTCAACAACAATTTTAGTGAAAGCTGGACTCACAAAAACAGTGTCAAGAACTGGAGATAAAAAATCAGCCGGTAAACATCAAGCACACGAGATAGAAGAAAGATATAAAGAGAATGATAAAGATTGTCATGGAAGGTTAACACTTGAATTTATTTATATAAATCACAAAGATACCCCTACATCAGTTTTTCATGTAGTTAAATATCGTGATTCAAACGAGCTTAAACATGTAGATTGTAAATATTGTGGGAATTCGTGGAAATCAGATTCTAGACTTCCATTTGAGGATTTTTTTTCATTTGAATTTATTCCAGAGATTAGTTACCCCAGTAGTTTCAAAATTCAATGCTTAAAATGTAGTGCAAAATATGAAGTAATAAAATAACACTTAGAAGTTCTTTTTACCAAATTATCTAAATTTTTCTTTACATTCTATAAAATCGTACCGAAGCCAGACCTTTTAAATGTATTTCATTTGAGAGTATTTTATTTTAATAAATAAGCCAGAACTGTAGATAAAATTAAAAATATTGTTGAAATTATAATGTTATCTGTGTTTTTTCCAAAAAGGAAATTTCACTTTTTTTATATTGAAGAGAATAACTCAATTTATCATTTGTTATTATATTAAACAAAAATGAAAACCATATAACTTGATAATATAAATCACTGTAGAAGTTAGAAATTATTATATGATTGTTAGACAATAAAGAATTTTCATGATATACAAAGATTATATTTCTAAAACTTTAAAAAATTTAAAACTAAACTGGGAGAAATGGGGAACTATAATTAATTTTCTAATGCTTTTAATGGTAATTATTCAGGTATTTAACATTCAAATTCCTATGCCTTCTTTTGAAAAAAAGCAATACCAAATTTACAATACTGATCCAGAAATTTTTCCATCTGATCTATATTTATTAAACACTAATCCCTCATATTATGTAGAAATGAAAGTAAACACTATAGACGAAATATCATACAAAGATGATGTAAAGTTTTCTATTGATATCATAAACAAAGGAAAGAAAAATATTGAGAATCCAGGATATCGAATCCTCATTTGTGATTCATTAGGACGTATAAGGGGAATTTACCCAAAAATTAGTACACCTATTCATAGTCCTGATGATTTAGTTTTAACGAGGGATGAAATTAATTTAAAAGAAAGTGATGAGCTAAATTTCGTTTTTAAGTTGCCTTCAGAAGATCAAAAAGTAACAGGGGATTGGAGAATATGCACATATCTCTTTGATAAAAACTCGAATTCTTTGATCTCATATAACATCCATTATTTTAAAGTAACAGACAGAAATTATTTTCTGTCAAATTGGATTTGGATGACAAGTGGAATTGGAGTCTTTTTAATACTCATGTTTAGTTCTATAATTGAGAAGTTTATTAAGAGAAAATAAAAAACTTTTTGATCTATTTCCTAAATTTTTAATTTCTTCTTCCTTTTGACACAATTCCATAATTTAGTGATTTCTCATATTTTCATTACTTAAAACTTCACTTTTCTCTGCTAACTGCCCAAATAAACTGCAATAATCCTTGAGAAATGATTTCTTTGGCATTCCTGCCAAAGAATTCTTTTATTCCTGTGATTTTTCACTTTATTTTTTGACTAAAATCGATATGCTCTGCTATTTAATCCTTAACTCATTTTTCAAAATAGATTACTAAAACTTAAACGGAGTAAATAATCTGAACAATTCCAGAAATGACTTTTGTGGCTTCTTGAGTAAATTTAACCTTCTCATTTGAGTAAATTTAATCTGATTCTCAATTCCTTTATCAGTCCTGAATTGCTTCTTGTTATCCGTTTTTAAACTTTTTGAATAATAGCTTTCGATAGGGTTATTTGTCGCTGGCGCTCCTGGAAGATAATAGAACAAAGTAAGATTTAACCAATGTTTATTGATCATCCACAATCGTTTTTGAACCTTTTCATCATATGTTCTTATATTTTCCATTAATTCATTGAAGTTATATTTTGCTTTTTCAAGACTATTAAGTGGAAGATTTTCCTTTTTTCGTCTTCTTTCAAGCTTTAATTCATTTCTATATTGGTAAAATTCCTTTTTTGCTTTTTTACTCCATTCTTGATGCTTTTCTTTATTATTAATTACGTTGAGTTCTTCAGATAGAAGTTCTTCCAGAAATTTAATTTCATTCTCTCTATTGTAAAATATATTCAATAATCTGTACTTCAATAGTTCATGTTCAATTGTTGTATTCTTTGGGAAATCACTAACTATAAGCTTGTTTAAGTGCATCAAACAATATTGATGCACTAACTTATCTCCAAAAATTTCCTTTAATATATCAGGGTATCTCTTGTCAAAAATCATTACATAATTATAGAATTATAATTTTGTGTAGTGATGTTACACTTACTTTTATCACTAGATTTTGGAACTGAGTCGTTCTTCCCGCCAAACAAATAATTACCAGAAAAGCAAATACTTTATGCATAGACTTATTTTAGATTAATTTGATAGGGGTTGGGAAAGATGGAAAGAGAATTAAAATTTGCAACTAAATGTGTACATGCAGCAGAAAAACCTGATCCGGTTTTCGGGGCGCATACTACTCCAATTTTCCAAACGTCAACATTCAT
>JAQWCB010000019.1 GCA_028707375.1 Bacilli bacterium
TATTCGCCAGAATTACTGAAACTTATAAATTTTGACAAAGATTATTTCAAAAAGATCATGAACATCAAAAGAGAACAAGAAAAGCCGCGAAAAGACTATGAAAAATATTCAGACATTGTTGACCATATCAAGTTCTTTTATCCATCAGAGTACGATCAGTTATTCAGTTCTCAACCCTTGCCATTTAATGAATTTATCGATAGATCGTTGATTAAGAAAATATTGGAAGAATTCCATACGAGTTTAGACTATTCGATGGATAAAGAAGAATGGTTTAACACATTGAAAGAATTAGGAGTTGAAAATGGGTTCGCACCTAATTTTAAGACGTATAAGAAAGACAAATTAGCATATAAAGGTCATGTTGGCGATGTGGCTGAAATGGTTCGCATTGCGTTGACAACATCAAAACGTTCTCCTGATCTCTATTCAATTCTACACATTTTATCCAAAGAAGAGATTGATAGACGATTTGCAAAAACTATTGATAGTTTGTAGAATAATTAGTAATTGATGTTTAGAAAGGAATCTCTTTCTAAATTTCAAGTAATTAATTGTGTTGGTTGCAGATTAGAAAAAGCGACAACAGGTAGTCTTTATTCTTCTAATTTACAATAAAAAAGTCAGTAGAGCATTACGCTCTACTGATTTTTATGTATAGAAATTCTTTTATCACAGGATGATTACTGTACCATCTTCCTTAACTTCAATTTGATCACCAGTTTTGATTGTATCCAAAAATTCTTTGCCAAGTTGATCAATACAAACTATATTTGAATTTTCCCATACGCGAGCGAGAACGATTCCTGAAGCGGCGAGCGAATCGATGTGTTCTGAAAAAAGAAAACACGCGGGATTTATTTTCATTGAGCATATGGTTTGAATCACTAAGCCACCGGTTGTTGAACCGATGGTAATCGGGAGGCAAAGCGCTTTGTCAGTTACATCCTTGTTAAATAAATCAGGATTATTTTGGTCAGAAACGACCAATCTTTTCTTATTGGCGAGAGCAGCCTTTTGGAAAGAGGCTAACGTATTGACTCCTTGATGGGAAACAATTGCTTCTCCCTTATATTTTCCTGAAGCGAGAACTCGGCCTTTAAACTCTTTCATGGCTACATATTTTCCTTTCTTGTTATAGCATCTAGTATTTCATGGTCTTTATAGTATCTTGCGCGAGAGTAGGTGCGCAATTTGTTTGAGTTTGTCATAATCCGGCGCTTGTGAGTTAACGGATTATTAGTGTACATCAAAGGACAAATGCTCGATAGCGTACAACCGGTACTAAGCAGTTTCTTGTACGCTGGAGTCTTGATGAATTTATCTTTGATATCTGGAGCAGTTGTAAGAATGGTTCTTATAGCAACCTTGTGAAGATGATTCTTATTTAAAGCCTCAGATATCTTATCTGTCCAATCATTTAATTGCTTAAAGGTAAGATGTGGGCATCCAATGAACACTAGTTGTCCCTTTTTATCTTTATCTTTCCACATAACAGGATATGATTGATATATTCTTTCCAGTTCTTTGTCATCAATGATGTATTCTCTTACTTTTTCATCAAGCAATTTGTTACCGAGTTCCTTGGCTTCAGGTGTGAGATTTTCAATGTGATATAATCCCACAGCCCCATTAGAAGCGGTAGCTGCTCCGAAATCTTTCAAATATGCAATAGTGTCATCATTTAACTCATTGCCAATAAATCTATCTAGACCGACGATGTAAGGAACATCCTCCATTACTTTCATTCCGACAGCGGAACCAAGAATTTGAGCCTCGGGCTTTTTAGTGGTTTTTATTACGATTTTCCACTTTGCTTTTCTTCCTTCATCGGTCAAGAATCCATAGTAGGGAACAAAACCTGAAATGGCTCCAAATAAATCAAGCATACCAGAATTCCGATTGCACCTCGCTCCTAAAACAGAGTTGGCAAAGACTACCGCTGAAGATTCAGCCCACGAAAGAATATCGCCTTTTTGAGGGATATTTCCGATTTCTGGTAGATATGAAGTGCAAGTAAAGGCCTGAGAATTTTTCAAACCAACTTTAGTTAGTTGCTCTTCGTATCTTTTTTGATCACCATAAATAATTTTGGAAAACACCAATTTTTCTAAGATATTGCACTTAACATTTTTATAGTCAATCGGTCGCGGATCGACCGTGAACTTGGCCTCGGTATGAATATCATTCGCAACTAACTGATCCATTGTCTTAAACAATGGTTTCATAATTGATATTCCAAACGAAGTCACTAAATGTGCTTCTTTATGAGTGACTTCAGCAAGGCGCGGGGCTTCAAACATATCGCCGTATCGAACAATGGTTTCGAGAGTTTTGGCGTATACTTCACCCTTGGAGCCATTGAGAATATCAATCTGTTCAGGGGTGAGTTTCATTTTAGCGTTGTACATATATATCTCCTTTTTTATATTGAGCGCGCTTTGCGATAGGCTGCCCGTGTGGCTTGGTGCACCTTAGCTGATTTAAAGGCATCACCGATTAAATTGATCTCTGGTGCAGCATTGGCCGCTACTAAATCATAGTAGAGTTTGCAGTTAGGGGAAACTCCCATAGCTAAAACGATGGCATCTGCTTCGAGTTCTTTTGTTACATATTTATCCTTTGGGTTCTTCGCCAGGGGATTATTCACATTTTCTGGAAGAATAGGATTCCAAGTGAGATAAGGATTGGGAACATTTTTATCAATGTTTTGGGCGACAACAATTGAGTGTTCTTTCATTTCTAAGCAGCGAGTCATATTGTATAATTTAACATTTTTTTCTTGCAAATAATGAATAATATGACCACGATTGGCGGTACAAACGTGGTTCATAATATATTTATCCATTTCAATGACAAAGGGCTGCTTGTTAAATTCGTAAGCGAGCATATAAGCTGTCTCAGTACCAACGACTCCGCCGCCGACAACAGCAATCTTGTTATAATTTTTAACCAATTGAGGATCGATTAAGACATCGACAGCGAAAAAGACATTTTTATTGTCAATTCCCTTGATGGTGAACTTGTTATTGTGAGCTCCGGAAGAAACGATAATAGAATCAAAGTTTTCGGCCTTAATATTTTCTACCTTCGCCTCAGTATTGAGCAGGAGAGTTAATTTCCCAGTCGCTTTGAGTTTGTTGACAACGTGTTCAAGATAGATTAGATAGTTGGCGATGCCATATTTTATCTTGGCCTTGCTTCCCGCTAATAGTTGGCCTCCAATCACTTTATTCTTTTCAAAGATAGTAACGGTGTGTCCGCGTTTGATTAAAACTTCAGCTGCAGTTATGCCAGCCGGACCCGCTCCGATAACTGCAACTTTTTTCTTGATGTCAGCCGGAGGAATCTCTTTGGATAATTCCTCTTCAAAGGCGGTTCGCGGGTTAACTGCACACTGAGGGTGTCCGCCTTCCACAAATTCATTTAGACATCCTTCCTGACATCCGATGCACGGAATGATATCTTCATTTTCTCCACGATAGGCTTTATTAGGCCATTCAGGATCGGCCAGCAAGGGACGAGCGAGCATTACCATATCGCATTTATTGTCGCGAAGTGACTTTTCGGCCAAATCGGGATATCCCAATTTTCCAACTCCTACAATGGGAACTTCTAAGCCGGAATTAGCTTTGATTTTGGCGGTGGCAAAATGTTCCTTAACCATTTTTGCAATCTCTAAAAAACATCCCGCGGGCATACTTGAGGGGGGATGAGGTAGCCACCAGTTGTCATAGCAACCTAAATCAACATCAAAGATATCGACTCCGGCTTCTACTAAATGTTCCATGTATTTCAAAGTTTGTTCGATGCTTCGACCATTTCTAAATTTTTTCAAGCTCTTAGTTTTATTCATCGTATCTTTGTAGGTTTCATTTAAAGCCAAAGATAGGTCAATGCGATACATAATGGGATACTTCGCCCCACATCTTTTTCGTATTTCCTTAATTATATCGATTCCGAATTGTTCGTAGTTTGCATATCTTCCCAATTTGCGCCGATTGAAAGCGGGGTTAGTTATTTGTTCAAGCAAATATCCCTCATGTCCGTGAAGATAGACTCCATCAATATTGCTGGCTTTAGCATCAGCGGCTGCCTGTCCAGCATTCTTAACAATCTTTTTTAAAGAGTGATCACTCAATCGTAAACACGGTATTTGTGGAATATACCAACTGGGGTTATTTGAAGCTGAGCGCGGAAATTTCTTCTGCGTTATCAAACACTGCGGATTGCCTACGCGCCCTAGTCCTGGAGTTAACTGGATAAAGAATTTTGCTCCTTGAGCATGGCATATCTCGGCTAAATCACGCCAACCAGCAAAAACTGTTCGCGAACGATCGATTCGAGGAAAATAAGTTAAATCTCCAAGTTCGATAAGCGATTTATCGATACCATAGGAAATGGGTATAAGTCCTGAGGTTATTAAACCGACTCCGCCAGCCGCACGCGCTTCAAAATATTTCAGCATTTTAGCATTGGGACGCCCGGTCTCATCGCACATATTGATATTTCCCATAGGCCCCATTACTATTCTATTCTTAATAGTGATGCTATTAATTTTTATCGGTGAGAAAAGATGAGTATACGGATACAATTTTTTGGTCATTTTTGGTATATCAAAACCATGGTTCCACCAATCGCCATACGAGTCGACTAACTCTTGAACCTTTTTGTCAAATTTCATAAAATCCTCCTAGATTTATTTAGTTAAGTATATCAAAAAAGGCAATAACAAATATATAGAAAAAAATGCCTATATAGTGCAAAGAAAGCACTAACATTTTATTAACGTTAAATTTAAGTGACGTATATATGATAAAATAGGATGGTAAAATCAATTATGGAATATGGTGCAATCTTTTTATTGGCAATAGCACTCGGAATGGATGCTTTTGCAATATGCATCGTTGATGGCCTTGTCTATCCACGAATGAATATGAATCAAAAAATCAAAACAGTCATAACTTTTGGTGTATTCCAAAGTGCTATGCCTGTAATAGGATACTTTTTAGGCTTAACATTCTATGACTATATAAAAGAATATATAAAGTGGATATCCTTTGGAATTTTTATCATTCTAGGGGTGCAGATGCTATTTGAAGGAATAAAGCAAGTAGTGAAGAAGGAAATAGACAATAAAGAAATCAAAGAGTACAAATATAGCAAAATACTAATCCAAGGTGTGATTGTGTCTTTGGATGAATTAGCGGTCGGCATTACTCTTCTTAATTTAGCAAATAATCAAACGATTTTTATTTGTGCCTCTATTTTCTTAATCGTGTGTCTAGTTCTATCATCCGTAGGAATATTTTTAGGCAAACAAATAAATCGCTTATTTAAAAACAAGTATGGAATAGCTGATATTGTCGGCGGAGTTATTTTTTTGATAATTGCTATCAGTACTATAATATAAAAAGATTTAATCCTTATTTTCATATTTTTGATGCAAAAAATTATTAACTCTTTCATCCTTACACGCGGTAAAAACTTTTTCTGGAGTATCAGCCGCCAAGATGTATCCACCATCCATAAATATAAGTTTATTGGCAACAGCGCGAGCAAATTGCATTTCGTGAGTGACAACGGCCATCGTCATTCCTTGATTTGCCAGTTTTTTCATAACATCTAAAACTGAGGCAGTCATTTCTGGATCAAGAGCGGAGGTGGGTTCATCAAAAAGAAGAACTTCGGGTTTCATACACAAAGCTCTAGCAATAGCTACTCTTTGCTTTTGCCCTCCAGAGATATTTTCAGGCTTATAGTACATGCGATCGCTCATTCCTACTAAACTGAGATTTTGTTGGGCGATAGTTATGGCTTCTTTTTTCTTCCTTTTTAAAACAGTGCGCTGCGGTAATACGCAATTATCTAAAACTGATTTATTGTTAAATAGATTAAAGGACTGGAAAACCATTCCGACGTGGGAACGATAATTGTTGAGGTTGAGTTGATTAATATTTTTCCCGTGGAAACTTATTGTCCCCTTAGTCGGCATTTCCAATTGATTGATACAGCGAAGTAAGGTCGATTTTCCTGAACCAGATGGTCCGATAATAGCGATGACGTCGCCTTTAAAAATTTCAAAAGAAATATCTTTCAAAACCTCTGTTGCTCCATCAAAACTTTTGGCGAGATTTTCAACCTTTATTATTGAATTATTAGAGGGCATTGTTACTTTCTCCTTGCGTTAGATTATCGTGTTTGAGCGTAAAGGGATTGGAAATCTTATTCTTCTTGCTTTTTGACAACCATCTGATCAATAACGATGTACAAAGAGTAAGGACTAGATAGATTAAAGCGACGATAATATAACCAGCAATTTGGAAATAATTTCGATTGGTCGCGGCAGAAACCGAAGCGTAAAGCTCGGTCAATCCAATAACATTTAAAACAGATGAATCCTTAATATTGACAATAAATTCATTTCCAATCGTGGGCAGAGAATTTTTTAAAGCTTGCGGAATGATAACGTGCCAAATAGTTTGCATATAACTCATTCCTAAACTTCTTGCTGCTTCCATCTGTCCCTTATCGACTCCATTCATACCTGAACGAACAATTTCGGCCATATAGGCTGAGGTATTGACAGTGATAACGAATAGTCCACAAATCATATAACCATTAAAAAAATCGGAGAAGCCGAGTCGAGCCCAACTTATACCTATGGCGGCTCCGCCAAAGAAAACGAGCATGGCTTGAACCATCATTGGAATACCACGCCAAATTTCGATATGAACAGTAGCGACAATTTTTCCGATGATTTTTAGAATTCGTTGCAACCGATTGTCGTGTTCATCAAGACTGAGGTTCCTTAAAAGTGCAAAAAATATTCCTAAGAATAGCCCAACCAGCGTACCAACTATGGCAAGGACTAATGTTGCCATTAGTCCTTTTATAAAATACGAACCATAATTAGAAATCAAATAATTGATTTGTTCAAATAGTGTCATCTTAATTGGTTGTTCCGTTAACGATAGAAACGGCGACAGGATATTCAGCCGTCATTGCATCAGCAACTCCAGTTTGCACAGCTGTTGCACACGCTGAAAAGGTTTTGAGAGCCGATTCGTGAATAGCTCCGTATTCCGGAACCAAAACTTCTTCAATGACATCGTCAGTTACAGTTTGAATCTGCGAAACGACCTTTCGTCCATTTAAATCGTTTAGATCAGTCATTTCAGCTAAATCTGAATCTGCAGAAACGATGAGTACTAATTCGGAAGTGTAATAAGGATTAGTAAAATCAATCGACAATCGACGCTCAGGAGTATCGGTCATACCGGCAATGATCATATTTATTTCACCGGAATTCAATGCAGGAATCAAGGCTTCCCACGTATACTTTTTAATAACTAAATTGTAATCGAGATTTTCGGCACACATCTTAGCAATTTGAACATCGTATCCATCGGCATATTCACCAGTCTTGTCGTAAAGAGGATAAGTATAGGAAGATGGAGAAGTCTCGGTCCAGTTAAATGGGGCGTAATTTGCTTCCATGCCAACGATGAGCGTTTCCTTGGTTTCATCATAGGGGGCCTCAGTTAAAACTGTTTCACTTGAATCGCCTTGAACTTGCTCAAGCGCAGTGGCTCTTTCAGTTGCTTCAGTCATTAAAGTGTTTCGCGTATCCGCGGAAATATCTGCGAGAACCGAATTGAGACTATCAGTTAATTCCGAATCCTTTTGGACACCGATAGAAACCGATAAATCTTTTTGTGTCTCTCCGAGAATAGATTGCTCAAAGTGAACAATGGCTAGACTTGAAGAAGAATTGCATGATGAAAGTGGTGTAACCAATCCCACCATCAGGGCTGAACATAGAATTAATTTTGCTTTATTCATATATAAAAAAAGCTCCTTTCTTAAGATCGCATTCTATCAATGCAACCTTTCCGAATGGAACGTTTATACATCAATAGCTCCTCTATTCTTTTGGAATAGGAGTATATAAGATATTTTCTTATATCCCAACTCAACATTTTTGGCACAATGCTGGTTTCGGCTCACTTACCTTTTGAATAACTTCAATTTGCCAGTGAAGTTACTTTACTTTTTAAGCAAGCTCCTCTATCGGATCTTATACGTAAGTTTATAGAGCATTTGATAGTGGTTGTCAAGATAAAGATTCATAAATTTTCCACTTGATCATAATCACAATCTTAATGCCTATCTCATGCATAATAGGTATCACATATATCAAAATCTAGTATAATTATATTAGGATAGCTTTTGTTATCTTGATATATATTGGAAATCATATTGTAAAAATGTGTTAAACAATAGGAGAGAGGGAGATATTATTTATGAATGGAAAAAGAAAAGTGGTATTAGTTGGAACGGGAATGGTAGGAATGAGTTTTGCCTTTGCTGCCCTGAATCAGCATCTATTTGATGAATTAGTACTTATCGATATGAATAAGGAAAGAGCGATTGGTGAGGCAATGGACTTGAATCACTCATTGGCTTTCTCGGGAATGAACATGAACATATATGCGGGTGATTACTATGATACGGCCGATGCCGACATTGTTGTTATTGCGGCTGGAGTATCACAAAAACCTGGTGAATCGCGAATGGACTTATTAAAGAAAAATGCTGCAATTATGAAATCAATTGTTGATTCAGTTGTCAAAGCTGGATTTGAAGGACTTTTTCTCATTGCATCAAATCCAGTGGATGTTATGACCAAAGTGGCTTACGATGTTTCAGGATTTAATCCGTATCGTGTCATTGGTTCAGGAACGGCGCTAGATACGGCTAGACTCCGCTATATCTTGGGAAATAAGCTTTATACCGATCCTCAAAATATTCATGCCTATGTTATGGGAGAACACGGTGATTCCGAGTTTATTCCCTGGAGCCAAGCTATGATGTCGACAAAGCCCATCAATCAAATTATTCCCAAGACGGAACAGGAATCGATGTTTCAAGAAATTGAGACTCAGGTTCGCGATGCAGCACAAAAGATTATTAAAGCTAAGCGTGCAACTTATTATGGAATCGGAATGGCTCTTTGCCGAATCGTGAGAACTATCTTAGGAAATCAAAGATCAATTCTTACAGTCTCTGCTATGCTCAAAGGCGAATATGGCGAACGTGATGTCTTTATCGGGGTTCCAGCAATCATAGGAAAAAATGGTATTCAATCAGTGATTGAACTAGAATTATCAAAGGAAGAAATCAATAAACTCCACGCTTCGTGTGATACCTTGCGCGACGCGTTTGCTGAATTATAAAATAATGCTCCGCTACTGCGGAGCATTATTTATATAGATAAAGGGTGTCAGAATATCGTATCCTAAATTATATTCCTTTTGTTCCATGTTTAATTTTATCCAAACCATCTTGACCTAAATAAAAACGAACAATCTCTTCAGCAAATGGAAGTGAATAATACATAGAACGTGCAGTAATTAAGTTTTTATCTACAACCACTGGATCAACTTTATTTCTTGTGGTTGCACCCACCTCAAACCCTGGGAAACAGGTAAAGTTACGATTGTTCAATAAGTTTAGCTTTATTAGAAGCGATGGCCCAGCACAGATGGCACATATAAGTTTTTGATTTTGATAAAAGTGTTTTAGGACTGAAGCAACTTCATTTGAGTTCGAAAGATTTTCTACTCCCGTGCTTCCGCCAGGGATAATAATAAAGTCATATTTTTCGAAATCAATATCTTCTAATGTGTATTGAGCAAAAACTTTGGTACCCATTGAGGATATGATATGATCTGTGTGATTGGTGGAAACTAAATCAGCTTTAATTCCTGCTCTCAATAGAATATCCTGTGGACCTAGTGCCTCGGTTTGCTCAAAACCATCGGCTAATAGTATAATTCCTTTTTTCATAATTAAGACCTCCTTATATCTAGTGTAGGCCAAGAAAAGAGTGAATAGCAAAAATATTTGCTTCAATTGTATGACTTTATATTTTTCCTAAGGCTTTAGTAACAACGAACTAATTTTTGCAAAAATGAAATGATATGATTTAAATAAAATGGTATAATAAGAAAAGAGGTGAACAAATTATATGGAAAAGAAATCCTATATTTATCCAGGGACTGTTTTTACTGCTAAAAATTATGATCCATTTACAAAACAAATACTAACTCATCCCTTTGTATGTGTATACAATCAGGCATTGGATCAAAATTTAAATGGTGAAACCAACATTCTTGCGTTGCTTATTACTTCTAATAGTAAACAACTGAGCAGGCAGATTCCTATACTTAAATCTAAAAATAATTTTCTCGATAAAGATTCATATTGCTATTCAAATAATATCTATATGTTTTTAAAGGAAGACGTGACAATCATTGGCCAACTGGATTCCGACACATTCTTTGACATTGTACAAAAAAGACAATTAATGTTGCGTGGTGAGAATGATCAATGTGTTCAATCGTTGATGAATATGAAGGCATATGAATCTAAAATAGCTAAAGAAGAGACAAATTCTCATTGCAACAATCCTTCAAATAAAAAAGTTGTTCAGCAATGTTCTAGCGCCAATACCAATAAAAAGAATGATGAGAGAAAAGATGACAATAACAACAATAAATTTTTAAGTGAAAGTCATGACTCTTCAAAAACTAAGAGTGATGAGAAAAAACACTTGCCGACCAAGAGCAAAAAAAAGAAGGCAAAAAACAAATCGAAAACTAATAGAAAATCTCAAATTAATAAAACAAATATTAATCATCAACAGAAGACCCAAAAGATTCAATCGCATCAATTCAAGAAAACGGATGATGGTCCAGTAATAATAGGCGAACCAAATCAACGGAATTTTGTTAGCAAGTCTCAA
>JAQWCB010000184.1 GCA_028707375.1 Bacilli bacterium
TCTCACCATAATTGATTCACCTTGAACATAAGTATCTTTATCTGTGCTCAAAGCTACATTGTCAGCCTTAGGGGTAATAGTAATATCAATTGACATCAACTGATTTTCAAAGGCAACACCATCATCGCCTAAAAGATAAATGGTATAATTTCCGGCTGATAATGGACGTTCATCATCTCGACCTTCGCAAGCAAAGTTCAGGATATTAACTTCATCCGTTCCCTCAGCTGAAGGATAATATTTATATAGTGCAGTCATTCCTTCGCCGTCAATTAAATCTTCAGATTTATATAAAGCGACAGCATCTTGATCGTGACCATCACGATTCTTGGCAGCAACATTTATAGCTTCACCCTGTTCGAAACTGACTTTAGAAATATTTAAATCAAAGGCCAAGTCAGGATCTTCAGCCGGTTCCGCAGCAAAATAATTAAGTAGAACAGGAGAAGTTACTACTAATGTATCGATATTTCCTGTGGAAGCGTAGTCGTTGTTGCGAGCGGTTTTCTTTAAAGAAATAACATTATCACCAGCGGTGAGTGGAAGTTCAACATCCACATCTACCCAATAGTAATAATCGCGAACATGTTCGTTAGGATCAGCATCAAATTCATAATATCCATTCACTTCAATTTCTGTGCCATTAACAATAAGGCTATAGATATCATCAAGTCTAAAACTAACGGGAGCCAGAAGGGTTGAAGACCACTTTAAGGGATAACTGACAACAAGCGAGGCTTCATAATCGCCGGCTTTAGTTGTATTGATTCCCCAAGTGACTACATCGTTCTTTTGAACCCAGCCAACAGCTTTGCCACCGCTGGCTCCAGTTGCCTCACTATCGACATGAATAAGATTATTTTCTGTCGCTTCGGGGTTAGATGGGGTCAATGTTGCATCTTCAGCCTCAAAATTATAATCAACTAAGTTTTCGTTGGTGCCACTAGTCGAAGTTTCGGTTCCAGAATTCGAAGTAGAATTCGCCGTTGTTGCATCTTCACCACAAGATGCTAAAGTCAATGTGCCAAGCGTTACTGTTGATAAAACGAGTAAAGTGCTCAACATTTTAAATGATTTTTTCACATTCGTATCCTCCTGATGTGCATATTTGTACTATACGAAAGCGCTTTCTTACAAACAATACTGCTTTCGTAATCCGCAAAAAATATTTCGTATTTGGTCAAATCGATAAAAATCAATTTTCCTTTTTTTGAATTCAACACCTATTTGCTTGATGTTTTTGCATCAAAGGTTAAATCGAGAGTGAAAAGATTATTCTTATATCCGAAATAGGCATTTCCCCCGTATGATTTAGCAATCATCTTGATACTTAGCATTCCATATCCATGAAATTTTGTATCACCTTTGGTTGTCACGGGGAGACCATCCTTAATATTTAATTTTCCCGCAAAATAGTTCTCGATATGAATTAAGATCATCCCTTTTTCCTCTTTGACCACCAGGCGAATGAATCGCTTATCCCTCTCGATTTTTCTCAAGTATTCAATAGAGTTATCTAACGCATTTCCAAAAAGAGAATAAATGTCCGAAGCCGACATAAATAGCAGTTTTTCGCCATCGATCATATAGGTCAAAGAAATTTTGTTTTTAGCACAATACAAACTTTTTTCTGTAAGCAAAACATCGAGTGGATCGCACCCGGTCTTAACGATAGAATCATAAATCATAATTGATTTTTCAATGTGTTCCAAATTTTTCATATCGGTCGATCCACCCATGCGAATCGCTCGAATTTGATGTTTCAAATCATGGCATTTAATATTGATTAAATTGATATTTTCCTTCGCTAATTCATAATGCTCTTTGTCTTCTTTCCACAGATGCTGAACGATTTCCAATTCAGTTTCAGCCTTTTTTGCTTCCTTGAGTTTAAATTGAAATAACAACGCAATGAAACAACTTAAAAAACTATAGATAAAAGAAACGATTAACTCCGTCCGCCGATCGGTGGCATCAGCAGAATAGACCGTTATTGAATTTAATACGATAGCCCCGATGACCACGATGAAAAGAACAAGAAGCAGCGACTTGCTCGTAATGTAAAAATCAGCTTGATTCTTTATTTTGGCCCCCAAGCCATAGTAAGCAACAATGTAGGTTAGTATATATGAGTCCAAGTAGATTGCGAAAGCAAAGACATTAAAATTCCACGATTGACTGCTTCCATACCCCATTAAAGAATTTCCTCCATCAATCATTGTTGAGACCATGATTAGCTGATAGATGGAATAAGCGATATGTTGAACAGTGTAACCAGCAATCAAGCAAAAGATGATGTTGATGAAAGGCTGATCAAAACAAAAATATGCTGCCGCAATTGTTGCAATGAATAATAAGAAAAACATCACGGAAATATAAAAGGGATCATAGGAAACTATGGGAATGCAATAACTCGTGCCAAAACAAAAAATGACGGCAATGATTGCGCGAATAATAAAGTGATCTCGCCTTTTTAAATGAATTAAAAACAAACTTTCAGCTACAATTAATTCAAGCATGAATTGAAATTTGTAAAAAAATAAATTGGAAAAATCGTACATCAGTTATTCTCTCCAAAAGTGAATTGAGCAAACTGTTGACAAAA
>JAQWCB010000185.1 GCA_028707375.1 Bacilli bacterium
GGAAACGTTGTATTTTTTAGCAATGTTTCCAATTTCCTTATTGTTGAGAACAGCACCATGAGCAATGGGCGAATATGCTTCAACCTGAATATTGTTATTTTGACAAAAGTCGATCAAAGATTTAGGCGTATTGCTTATATGGGTCAAAACTTGATTGACCATCGGTTTGATTTTTGCTGTTTCGAGGATGTTTTCTAAATCGTCTTGCAAGAAATTAGAAACGCCGATAGCCCTTATTTTACCTTCTTTATATGCTTCTTCTAACGCGCGCCAAACTTCCTTATTCTCTGTAAAATAGCGAGAATTGGTACGCCATTTTTCCCAGGGTTGAGGAGCGTGGATAATCATCAAATCTATATAATCAATATCCAAAGTCTTAAGTGATTGCGCAATAGATTCCTTAGCTGTCTCGTAAGTCTTAAAGCCGGCGTGAACTTTGCTTGTTACAAATAAATCTTGGCGATTTACTCCACTTTTTCTTATTCCTTCACCGACACCTTGTTCATTGGCGTATGCCTGAGCAGTATCAATATGACGATATCCTAGCTTAATAGCTTCCTCTACTGCTTGAGCAACTTGACTATTGTCAATCATCCATGTTCCCAAACCCAGTTTAGGAATCTCTACTCCATTATTTAATACAAAATTTTCCTTTAAGATCATTTTAATTCTCCTTTATCTTGATACGATATAAATGTAGTATGCTACTTAAACTTAACTTTAAGTCAAGTAAAAAACTCATAATATATCCTATCTTTATTAAAGTTTACATAATATTTCCCATTAATAGAAATATATTTCAAAATTCTGATTTTAATATATTATTTAATCTTCGTCTAATTCCGTATTTTCGATATCTTGATCATCTTCAAGAGCAATGAGCTCCTTGGCCTTATTTTGCCCTTTTTGAGTTAAGGAATATCTCACCTGGTTTCCGGATCCTGATTTAGAAATCATTTCATCAGCCATTAAAGCTTTTAAGACATGCAAGGCTTGGTTGTAACTTATTTCAAGTTCATCGGATAAACCAGAGGTCTTAATGACTTTGTTCTTATAGGAATATATCAAAGCAAAATCCTTTCGATCGTTGAAAATTTGCAATCTCTCTTTAACAGGCAGATCATAACTGCGATATGGAATACCTTTGACAGGATGCCTTTTGGGGCGGATAGATAATCCCATGGCGTGAGCTTCGAAACTTGTTTCCTTTATCAGCGATATGGAAATGAAAATAACGATGATAACAAAAGGCAAGGCGAAAATCATCAAGATATTTTGCAAAGCCTTAAGTCCACCGGCATATAGCAAAACAGCGGCTATAGTCGAAACAGAAATACCCCAAATCACTTTGGACTTTTTACTTGGATTGAGTGTTCCATTCTCACTTTGCATACCGAGAACCATCGTGGCTGAATCGGCTGAAGTGATAAAGAAAGTGAATACCAAAACAATGGCGATGACAGATAGTATTTTGCCTAGAGGATATTGATTGAAGACGCCAAACAGCATCTGTTCAATAGGCATGGAGGCGATTGTCGGATCAGCATTAACAGCGCTGATTGATAACGATCCAAAAATACCAAACCACAAAACGCTAAAAATAGTTGGAATGAGAATGATGTAGGCCACAAATTGTCTAATTGTTCTTCCTTTTGATATTTTAGCAATAAAGACTCCGACAAATGGTGACCACGAAAACCACCAGGACCAATATAATAAAGTCCAATTTTGAATCCATTCTTTTTGACCGGCCGTGCCATTTGCAGCGGTATAGAAGGAAAGACGGAAGAAATCACTGATGTATTCTCCGAATGACTCGCTAGTATTCTCCAA
The DNA here is from genome assembly GCA_028707375.1 of Bacilli bacterium. Classification (GTDB taxonomy): domain Bacteria; phylum Bacillota_I; class Bacilli_A; order RFN20; family CAG-288; genus Scatoplasma. Next base: position 1,834 of record JAQWCB010000185.1, read on the forward strand.
AGCATATACTCCGTTTCCTACAAAGAAAGCCACAAACATCAATAAGACTGCAATGACAATGTTGATATTCGAAAGGACTTTTATTCCCTTGTTGACACCTGACAAAGCAGAAAAGAGAAATAGGACAGTAGCTACGGCGATAATTATCAGTTGAACCCAAAAGGCTTTGGGAACCTTCCACAAATAATTTAATCCGCCATTGATCTGACTGGCACCAAAACCCAAACTGGTGGAAACGCCAGCAACGGTAGAAATAATCACTAAGGAATCAATTATTTTTCCAGCGATTCCATCCATCGATTTGCCGAATAGTGGCTTTAAGGTATGCGATATTAGAGTATTTTCCTTTTTACGAAATTGGAAATATGCTAAAGCTAAACCGACGATGGCGTAGATACTCCAAGCGTGAACTCCGTAGTGAAAAAAAGAATATTTCAATGCATCCGATAGGGCCTGTGATGAATATTCAGTGGCCTCGGGGCTAGATACAGCATAGAGTGAAAGTGGTTCAGCTGCCCCATAAAAAATAAGTCCGATTCCCATTCCGGCACTAAATAGCATTGCAATCCACGAAATTGTTGAATGTTCAGGTTTGGAATCGGGATCGCCCAAGCGAATTTTTCCCTTCGGCGACAACATAAAGTAAAAACATAATAAAACGAGAAAACTTGCGACAAGTAAATATAACCAGCCAAATCTAGAACTGATAAAGTTTTTTATTGTTCCGGTCAGATTGTTGAATTGATCGGGAATAGCTATCGCCAA
>JAQWCB010000186.1 GCA_028707375.1 Bacilli bacterium
TGATCATACATTTAATGAATTCACGCCACATAAACACATTCTTTTTTGAAGATGATAGGAAGGTGTTATTTGTTGAAACAAAAGTTCTATTACAGTTATTGCACTTATATCTTTGGTGTTTATGAACAATTCCGTATTTCTTAATCTTGGAGGATTTACAATATGGACAACTTCTGAAGATGTGTCTTTCAAGCTTAGATTCATCAATAAGTTCTTCTATTTTATTATATAAATCTTCATCAAAAACATTATCTCCGTCCATAAAAAAATTCCTTCCTGAAGAGTTAAGGTGGCTACTGGAAGGAATATCGCTAAATAACACCTGAGCAACCACCTTAACTCCGGTTATTTAGCAATAATATTATATCATGAAGTCTACAGACACACTTTTGTAAATTCATCTATTAAATATTAATTATATCTTTCCACCAAAAAGAATGCATATTTAAAATCACACTCGGAAAATTAATTAAAAATATTTTTACATTATATTCAAGGACAGCAATCAAAAAATAATATTCTATAGTCTATCATTGATATTTTTTTCTAGTCACCGATTTCTCAACTCGCTTATAAAAAAATTCCCAATTACAAATTGGGAGTACGAATATAGATAGCCATATATAACAAATAAAATGAATTAATAATATTTATATCACTTAAGAATGGCGGGGGAAGAAAGAATCGAACTCTCAACGATGGTTTTGGAGACCATAGTTATACCATTTAACTATTCCCCCCTGTCAAAATACTATTCTATAAACTTCGAACAATTTTGGATACGAGCGACATATCCACTTGTCCAGCATAGTCCTTCTTGAAAGTTGTCATCACATTTTTCATCGATTTGTCTTCTAAACCATCAATGATTTTTCTTATTTCCTCTTCCGACATCATCTTCGGAAGATATTTTGTCAAAAAGTCAATTTGGTATTGGCTTCCTTTAGCGGAATCCTCACGATTGCCTTCAAGAAACATTTTTTTCTCATCCTGAAGTTCCTTTATGACTTTTTGAATAACTTTCACAACATCAGCATCTGTGGTTTCAATATTGTTCTTGCGATTTTCAATATTCAAAAGCATATATTTATTAATGACCACTGACAAGCATGCACGAGCATTCTTATCCTTGCTCTTCATCGCCAGAATATTTGCTTTTTTTAATTCATCTATCAACATATATTTTTGCCACCTTTGCACTAAAAATATTAACACGACCACTTGTTATTTACAAGATAAAACCACTCTAGTTTGTTATCTTTTGATAAAAATCATCAACTTGTTTATATAAATTCTCCAACGAAGAATTATTTTTGATAATAAAATCCAATTTACTGCGATTCTCATCGTATCCAGAAGTTTCGTTAATCTCAAGATGTCGGTCAATATTTTGCTCGTGGCGCGCCTCGAGATATCGACGCTGACGCTCGGTTTCAACGCCGATGGTATATGTGAATTTCTTTTCCATATTAGCTTTGAACAAGAGCGGAATCTCTACGACGCAAACCTTGTTATAATTGTTGATTAAAAAAGTATTTAAGTAGTCTTTAACTGCTGACCACACATAGTTTTCATAACCTCGGCGAAACTTCTTATTCTCAAGCATCTGAGTGATTATCAATTGCTTATCCAATTTTCCTTGGTTAAAAATGGAAGGAAATCTCTTTTGCAGTTTTGCTAGAAATGAGACATCGCTATAAAATTCATGCACAATATCATCTGCTGAACATACCTGGCATCCTAGTGCCTTAAATCGGGCGAGAACCTGTGACTTACCCGAAGCAATTTTTCCGGTGAGCGCCACGGAAGGACAGACGTGCTGACATTTAGGGCAATAGGTTGTTCCCCGACCTCCAACATATCTTTTTTCCATCTTTGTCCCACAGACAAAACACTTTCTGTTTTCTCGCCCGTAGGCTTGAAGTTCCTGCTGCATATGACCCGATACACCCTGGGCTGGATGGTAGCTTCGAATAGTTGAGCCCCCTTGTTCAATCGCCTCTTTCAATATGATTGAAGCATTGCTTAGAAGTCTCTTCGCTTCATCATAGGTAATGTCGCGCGCCAATTTAAAAGGGGAGATACCCGAGCGAAACAATGTCTCATCCGCATAGATATTACCTAATCCAGCAATGATATTTTGATCGAGTAGACCGAGTTTAATAACATATGATTTGTGTTGAAAAGCATCGAGCAAATAGTCAGGATTATCTATATCCCACGGTTCCTTGCCAACGTTAGAAAGTGGAGGAGTATTATATAAATCCTGGCACTTTTTTAAATACATTACGCCAAATTTGCGCGAGTCAGAATAGAGCAAGTATTTGCCGTTGTCCATACTAAAATACACGTGAACAAAAGGTGTCAAATTCGGCTCAAGTTGAGAAACGTAGTAGAAGCGTCCCTCCATGCGGAAATGAACGACTAAACACATATCGTCAGTCAAATTGAAAATCAAAAATTTTCCGCGCCGGGCAAAAGAAAGAATCTTTTTCCCAATTATTTTCTTTCTAAACTCCTCGGGATTCATTTGAATATGGCGAGCATAAGAAATATTAACTTCAGTAA
>JAQWCB010000187.1 GCA_028707375.1 Bacilli bacterium
GGATGGATAGAATAGATGCTGCAATGGCATTTAAGAGACATGCTTCATCCAAGATAAAATCCGTTTACGATTTAGCTCGTATTACTACTTTGGGATTCCGTGGCGAGGCGATACCTTCCATCGCGGCCGTAGCAAAAGTTAAAATGCAAACATCCGATGGTAAAGAAGGAACTATTATCGAAACTTCGCCCGATGAGGAAATGAAAATATCTGAGGCTTCTTTAAGAAAAGGAACAACTTTTGAAATTAAAGAGCTTTTTTTCAATACTCCCGCTCGACTTAAATATTTGAAATCTGATCGTACGGAAATTGCTTCATCAATTGAAATGATTGAAAGATTAGCTATCGGTTTTCCTAGCATTGCTTTTCATCTTGCTGTTGATGGTAAAGAAATCGTTTCAACTACGGGTCGAGGAAACTTATTGGAAACAATCGCACGCATATACGGAAATGAAATTGCTAAAAAATGTTTGCCTTGCTCTTTTGAATCTGAAGAATTCTCCTTTCAGGGTTTTATTTGCCACCCCTCTATCAATTATTCTAATCGCTACGATATGTTGACATTTATGAATAATCGCTATGTTTATATTCCTAAGGTTCAAAAAGCCATCATTGAAGGCTATCGCGATTATCTATCTCCTAATCGCTATCCCTTAGTTGTCTTACCCATTCGTGTCGACTACTCATTAACTGATGTGAATGTTCATCCGACTAAAAAGGAAGTTCGTTTATCTTGCGAACGCGAGTTGGCGAATGAAGTTAAAAAACAAATTAAACTCAGCTTGGTCAAGACCCAAGGCGTTTTTAGCGAAAGTCAAAAGATTCAAACTCATCCTGTAACTCTTGCTGAAAGTATTGGTGATTTAACATCGGAATCCTTTGATAATTCGAATTTTGGCATTGCTTCTAGCGATGTGAAAAACGATACGGAAAGCGCCGAAGAAACAAATTTGTTTGACGAATTTGATAATGCTGATGTTGAGACTAAATTCAAAGTCGAAGATGCGCATGGAATGGTGGAAAATAGTCCGCACCAACAAGAAAATTTTAACAGTGCACGACAGACATCTTTTCCGCAACTATTTCCTATCGGACAGGTTTTAGAAACTTATATTATCTGCGATTCTCAAGATGGATTATACATCGTTGATCAACACGCTGCTGCTGAACGTATCAATTTTGAAAAATGCGAACGCGAATTCACATCGCAAAAAGACTTAGTTATGCCCCTATTTCCGATTGTAATTGATATTCCACCTTCGGCGAAGGCCAATGTGGATAAAGCTCATCTTGACTTGTTAGCACAGTTGGGTATCAAGGTGTCGCCTTTTGCAATGTCTTCTCTTAAAATCGATGAAATTCCGCAGTTTTTAGCAGATAAAAAAGATGAATCAATCTTAAGAGATATAATTTTGGAGACAATCAAAGATCGCAAAGTTGATGTACTTGCGACTCAGCGCTTAGCTATTGCTACCAAGGCATGTAAAATGTCAATTAAAGCCAATCGGATTTTGGATCATCATCAGCAGGTTGGTCTCTTAAAAGAATTGGCACAATGTCACAATCCGCTAAATTGCCCACACGGTCGACCCACCATTATTAAAATTTCCAAATATGATCTTGAAAAATTATTTAAGAGGACAGGATTTTAATGATATATGCAATCTTAGGGCAGACAGCATCTGGAAAAACAGATTTGGCAATCAAGTTGGCTCGAGAACTCGGCATGCCACTTATCGGGTGTGACGTTTACCAAATGTATAAAGAACTCAATATTGGTTCAGCAAAGCCCACGATAGATGAATTAAAAGGGGTTGACTATCATTTTATTGGCTCAGATTCGATTGAACATAAAATGTCTGTTAAGGAATATCAGCAGCGATGCCGTCAATTAATTGATGAATATGCTTATAAGGGCCAGGATGTTATTATTTCCGGTGGGACTTTGCTCTATCTTCGCGCTGTTATATATCCATATGAATTTAATACTGAGAACCAAGCGAATCAAAATACGTACGATAAATATACCAATCTCGAATTATATAATAAGTTGTTAGATGTTGATAAACCAAGTGCTGAAGCTTTGAATGTTAACAATCGAAGAAGGATTATCCGCGCTTTGCAAATTTATGACTCGGGTGAAAAAAAGTCAGACATTATCAAGAAGCCGAAAAAGCTCTTGTATCCAGTGAAATTATTTGTTATCGATATTGATCGCGATGTGGGCAATAAAAGGATTGCTACGCGTGTTCAAAAAATGTTCGAGGATGGTCTTGTTCACGAAGTTGATGATCTCATTTCAAAATATGATACAAAGTTACCAGGACTCGAAGCTATCGGTTATAAAGAACTAATAAATATGCCGAAATTGGGATATTCCCTTGAGCAAATCAAAGAAAAAATAATTATTAATACTCGTCAATATGCCAAGCGACAAAGAACATTTCTAAGAAATCAATTTAAAAATGTTCACTATTGCTCTGCCGAAGAAATATATAATTACGTTTCATTTGATACTCAAAGACGTCATCGCAATAAGGCAAGTCTGGGATTTGACCTTTTAGC
>JAQWCB010000020.1 GCA_028707375.1 Bacilli bacterium
TTTGATGGGAATCGATCGTCAGGAATTGATTGATGAAGCGGAAGTTGCTGGAGTAGCCTCCTATTTAGCGGCTACCAATTCGGCTAATCACAATTTATTTATTTAATATGAATATTTAGAAAAAGGGAGAGCGAAATTAAATCGCTCTCCCTTTTTAATTGTGATCAGCATCAATATTAATGATATGCAAATCTATTTTTTAATGTTGTAGAAGCAAGACTTTCCTGGATAGATGGCTACATCACCAAGTTCATCTTCAATTCTCATCAATTGATTGTATTTTGCAACACGATCAGTACGAGAAATTGAACCTGTCTTAATCTGTCCAGCTGATAAGGCTACGACTAAATCAGCAATTGTCGTATCCTCAGTTTCGCCTGAACGATGAGATACAACGCAAGTCCAATTGTGCTGTGTCGCAATTCTAACTGCATCCAAAGTTTCAGTTAAGGTACCAATTTGATTCAATTTGATTAAAACAGAATTAGCCGCATCCAACTTCAATCCTTTTTCAATGTATTTAGGATTAGTGACGAATAAATCATCACCGACGATTTGAATCTTATTTCCAAGTCTCTTTTCGAGTTTGACCCAACCGTCCCAATCATTCTCAGCAAGTCCATCTTCCAAGGATAAAATAGGATATTTTTCAACAAACCGAGCATACATATCAATCATTTCATCGGTTGTCTTCTCACCCTCGCCAGATCTTTTTAAAACATACAATCCTTTATCTTCATCATAGAATTCTGAAGAAGCTGGATCCATAGCGATTCCGATCTCTTCACCGGGTTTATATCCTGCGGCCTTAATTGCTTCAACCAATAATTCTAATGGTTCCTCATTGCTCTTCAAGCCGTTAGGAGCAAAGCCTCCTTCATCACCAACAGAAGTGACATCGCCACGTTTTTTTAAAATTCCGCGCAAGGCGTTAAATGTTTCAGATCCCATTTGAATCGCTTGACGAATGGATTTAGCCCCTACAGGCATAATCATAAATTCCTGGAAATCAACTGAAGAATCAGCGTGCTTACCGCCGTTTAATACATTCATCATCGGTACAGGTAATATTTTCGCATTGGGTCCACCCAAATAGCGGTACAAGGGCATTCCAAAATAATCAGCAGCGGCTCTAGCGCAAGCGAGGGAAACTCCAAGCATTGCATTGGCACCAAGTTTTGATTTTGTTTCCGTTCCATCTAACTTCAACATCAATTTATCAATCGTCACCTGTTCATAAACAGGAATACCAATCAATTCGAGGGCGATGATATCATTAACATTCTTAACAGCTTTAAGAACACCCTTACCTCCGAAACGTTTCATATCGCCATCGCGAAGTTCGAGTGCTTCTCTTTCACCCGTTGATGCTCCCGAAGGAACAATCGCGCGACCAAAGGCGCCAGAGACTGTTTCAACTTCGACTTCAACAGTAGGATTACCACGTGAATCAATAACTTCACGGGCTAAAACTTTACTAATATTTGCCATTTATATTCTCCTTACATTCTGTACTTTAATTCGTACGATATTATTATAGTTGCAATTAGGTATTTATGTCTATTTTTTGTCCACTTTCTTTTAAAATCGTGCAATATTGTAATAGTCAGGAAAATTTGATTTTCTATAAAAAACAAAAATATTGACTGGATAGTCTAGTTTATAAGCAATCGGGATCCTATATTAATTTCAGGTGCTAGTTTCACATAGTCATCTATGCTCTCAGTTACTTGAACATATATCTTTTTAACGAATCTCTGATTATTTTTCTCAAATAGTTTCAATACATATATCCTATTATCCTCATAAAAGAGAGTACATGAATTAACAAATGAGCCCTTCAAACAAAAAGGAACATCGCAATCAACTTTACAGGATATGCCAGACAAAATCGAACCGTCATTGACAAGATGAAAATTGTAATCAAAGGCATACTCATTTTGATTAAAAGTTCTTTCGGTCGATGCGATTTTATATGAATTACAATATGCTGAACGTATCTTAAAACTAGCCCTATTAAAATCCAAGGGTAAAACCTCCAACGGTGCTCTGATTTCAATATGCGTTTGGCTTAAATCCTCAAGAACGATTTCATCGGAGGTAGCACTCAAGATTCGTGAAGTGTGACTAATGAATTTATTGCCAAGAAATTCACCGCCATAAACTATTTCGCCGATTTTATAAATAGTGTTTTCTATATTCTGAGAGATAGTATACTGTGCAATCTCTATTTCGCCATGGTAACTTTCAAAAACATCTAAACTATCGTGGTAAACAACACAATAACCATGATAAGGTCCATCGTATTTTTCATATCCCGGTGGCGGTATAACATCGCTTCTATCGTTTGATTCTACTATTTTGGTATAATTATCAGTTTTATCACCAGCCAACTGAAAATTTTTTATCATAAAGGGAACATAGATTAATGAAAAGATTAGACATATGGTAACAATAGCTTTCTTTCGCATCTTATTTTTCCTCCTTTAATATGACCGATATATTTATATTGGCCGCCGCCAGTGAGGGAATAATATACACAATCGAAGTAATGAGCAAATAGATACAAAAGAACATCAACGAAAAATACCATTCAAAATGAAAAGTCAGAAAATTGCTTGATAGAGTAATATATTCATAGATCAAAAAAACAGCGAAAAGCCCCATGAGAAATCCTATAATTGTCGAAAGGGTCATCAGCACAAAATTTTCTCTAAAAAATTTGAAACAAACATCATCCTTACTTGCACCTACCGCTCTTCTTATCCCAATTTCAGCATAGCGATTCTTTACATTGATTAAGCCAACAATAATTAAAGAAATAGAAGATATGGCGGTGAGAATAATTGACATCCACAAAAACAGATTGTCAAAATACTTACGGCTCTTATTTATTTCCGCTTCATGAATGGCTATAGAAAAAATATTTTCGGACCTAATACCATAAGACTCGAGTATGGTATCATCATCGATCGTTTTATAACCAGTAGTATCAACATAAAATAACTTCTTGTACCTTGGACCAGCCGGATCATCAGGAAGCATATTTAAAAAAGTACTTCGCGGAATGAAAAAATAAAAGCAAGTGCTATCTTTAGTTATTTCATCGGTATCCTCAATGCCCACATTACTTTGAAGCAAACCTTTGATGTAAAACGGATAGTTATTAATATTTATTTGACCTTGCGAGGCCTCCATATCAAAATAATTATATTGTTTAGCATACATCAAAGCTACTTGATTACAACGATCATCATCTAAATCTGTAATGTTGTCCCCGGCCACAATAGAACTCATCGCAAAGCACTTTTCATCCTTTGTCGAACTAATTATAGGGACATTGATAAAGTTTTCATCCACCCCAAATATTTTGTAAGTGTACCCTTTCAGTGAAGGAATATCAAGTTCCAAATCCGTAGCGTATACATATGACACATACTTGGCGTTAGGATATAATCCTTCAATTTTACCTTCACTATATTCGCCATCCATATTATCAAATATCGTAATATTATCAGGGAAAAAAGCATAATCATTATTGAGAGAAACACCAGAGATTGAGAATAGATTTATCCCGACTATACTGAAAAAAACAAGCAAAAGACTTAAGATAAAACTCAATGTATTCTTCTTATATCTAAATAAATTCAATTGTTTATTCTTCATAACTTTTTCTCCAGTATTCCTATTCTTTAGCACATAGTTAGCGAGAGCAACATTGAAATTGTTACATATTTATTAATCTAACAAATTTCAAAATTCACTCTATGCATTGTTCTCGTAAAGAATGGTTCCTTGGCTTATCGCGTAATCATCGCAAGAAATAAGAGCATACTCGCCATAAATTCCTAAACAATAAATATCGACATCAATCGAATTATCTTCTTCTATAACCTTCATTCGTCTGACTTCTTGCACATTCGAAAAATTGCTGTTAGAAATGTAAAAAAACTCACCATAGTCTTCTTCAATGCTCGTTATTTTTATATTTGTAGTTGGAGAAATAATTGAATCACATCCTTCCACATTGAAATAGACCGTTACAATACTATTGCTCTCCACCTGCGAATAATCAAATTTATCAAAGGTTAAAGAAAGACTTGACCCGTGATCAAAATTCACTTGTGGATGGTCCAGTTGTTTGATATCAATACTATAATATGTATCTAAATCCACATCTATAGTGACTTCAAACTGATTAAAGTAATAGACTGTTACATCAAAATCGCTATCATCGTTAGAATCAATATTGACAATGGTTCCCTTTGCTAAAGCTTTAACCTCTTCACCATCTTTACTGCCTATTGTGGAATCGGTGTTAACCATTTCTCCAACATCTACATTCAATGAGTTAACGATAAAATGTTCATATGGGGATTTAGCAAAAAAAAGTTTGCCATCCCAATTGTAATAAGAGCAAAAATCATCTTGTTGCACAACGTATCGCTTTGCATTTGAAAGAATAGATGTTTCATCGCTTTGTTCAATTAAGGAAATTGGAGTATTGTCTCCCACTTTAGCTTTACTATTAATCGAAACACACAAGCCAATTATCAAAGAAAAATTAATGATAATACTCGTAAATAAAATAACTGTTTTAAAATTTTTCTTAATGTTCATTCATCTATTCTCCACTTGTTTTCCATTAGGTATACTTTTCGCTACTACAATGTCCAAATATTTATCTCCACCAAAGCTAGATTATCCTATAACTGTCCTAACCTTAACCACCATATCAATCGGAATATTGTACTCTATTCCCCAAAGTGTAGTATTTAAATTTACATAACTTCCAATAATTCCAGAATCTGAATTATTTTCATCTAAACGATAGTTCCCAAATTTGAATTTTAGAGCAAAAAAGCATTTATCGTCAGTTACTCCTTTTGTTACATCCAAACCATCGCTGAATTCGCTGTACTCTAACGTTAGAGAATATAACTCTTCTGGTTCCGAAGAGCCTTCATATGGACCATACCCATAATAAATCCCTTTGATATATTTTTCTAAGAGTGTACTCGGAGTAATAGAATTAATAATGAAATCCCCTCCGACACCAGGATTGAAACCGATATTAAAATACATCGCTAAATTGAAAAGAAATACCGTTCCATATTCGCTATCATCGTAAAAAAAATATCTATGCATCGAACTATTATCAATACTATCACCATAAATACCCTGACATGTTTCGTATGAAATTGGGAAATCAGGAAAATGAGGATTAAATGCATAATCATTATCAAAGTCAAAACGCAAATTGACAGGTAGTGTATATTTTATATTCTCATTCCCTAAAGTTATAGAATCTATCTTTATCTCTTCGTCAAATTTTTTTGTACATATAACATTAATGACATCCCAATCGAGACAACAATATTTGATATATTCTTTTTTGGTAGATAACTTTAAACTTCTTTCCCCAGTTTCATTAGAACTATAATTAATCAATTTTAAATTTGACTCAGATGATAAATCATCTTCGAGATCTCTCACGCTATCACTATCAAAGGATAACCGAACAAATTTTGTCTCGTTTTCACCAATTTTATATAAATACTGCGTGTCGCTTGTTATCTTAGCCTCATCCTCATTAATTTTTATTTGTTCAGGTGAAATACTTGATGAAGTCTCCTGTGAGCTCTGTGAACTACAACCGGTAAAGATTGGCATTAACGCTATTAAAACTAGATTTATTTTTTTCATAAGTTATTCCTAGTATTATATTAGTCCTGAATTTGTTTTTTTTCAATAGCAATAATGAAATCACAATTAATATGCCTAGTATCACTTGAGTTATCAATATTTTTTTATTGCTCTTCTTTTCAAGAAACGTCACCACCATATTTTTTTTATCTGTTCCTTACAATCATTTTCTTTTAAATAATTTCTACTTAAGAATTCTTTTATACTAATGTTCAATTCTTTTTACAAAGACATCATTAATGAAACATCATTCATTCCTTTACCACGTTCCTATTTCGAAATGGTCTTGGAACTTAATATAGTTTAGCAGCCAACCGCTCTTGAGTAAGTTCTTTATCCTTTCTTAGGCTCTTACTAAATATACCAATCTTATCTTGATTCATTTTTTTACCTTTCCAAAATATTTCACTTAGATATTGGATAAATCAGATCTTACGAAACGTGGAGTTCCCACAAGTTGAGATTAATAAGCTTTTTTCAATTACAAAAAATATATAATCAATATTTATTGAATTCTCATAAACTCTCATAAAATATACATTGCCGCTACACCAGTCAAGGTAAATAGCCATCACCAATGATTATTTGTAATTGATTATATAGAATTATCAATAATCTAATATGCTTGTAAATGTGTCACCATTTAGCAATCCATAAAATGTTTTTTTATTCTGAACCAGTGTATAAAAGGTTGTATCATCAATAATGTGAATCTCATCATCACCATTTTTAATTATATATGGAAGATATTTATCCTGTTGCACGTAATCACAATATAAGTTAGCTGTGAAAACAGCTTTTTTCATCGGCTCAAATTCAATATCAAGTGAAACTCCATTCTTGTAGATATCAAAATTGCAATAATATAAGAATGAGTTAGCATAATAAGTTGAAAAACTAATAAAATCTTGATATTCATAATACATACCATCTACATAAAAACCATTGGCAATTTGGGACAAGACGTGCCTTGTTCCATCTTTCAAGTCAAAGACCAAAGCTTCTTCGCTAACGCCATCCCAAAAAGGATCAGTTGCCTTAGTGACAACAGCATTTTTTATAAAGTTATATCCCTTTTCAATATCCTTATCTCCGTTTGCCTTATAGTAAGTATTCATAGCATAATTTGAATATGTCGGTGATACCGTACTTGCATACTCATTGAAAAAGATATATTGAATATCTTCAAGTTTTAACTCAGAAATCCACGGGTACAATAATTCCAATGAAACATTTTTAGCTTCAAAATATTCCTTTATTTTATCATAGGTATTGCATTTTGCATTTCCATAAAAAGAATAAGCCTCACCGTTAGGATAGACGACTGTACCATCGGTATTATCATAAACATAGTACATTAACTTATAATCAGATAAACTTGTATCGGAAAAGAAATATGTTACATCATATATTTCAATGCAATCATTTTCACTTGTCTTATATTCACTAATAGGGGTTTCTTTCACACTTTCACTTTTGAATAAACTAAAAACATATTCAATGTCAAGTTTTTCATCAACATCCAAAGTTTCCGTAGTATTTGTCTTTCTCAAGTAGTGGCTCAAACTTATTTTGTCTACTGTATCCACTTGAAAATCGCGCTCAATTATTTTTGTATATTCTCCACCGCAACTAGCCAATGGGATTATAAAGAATAGTAATAATAATGTCCTAGCTATTTTTTTCATGTTTATCTCACCACCATTTATTTAGTCAGTATAAATAGATACTATTTTTCTTTATCATATAATTAATATAAGTCTTTTTCAACTCTATTTTCTTTATCAGTTATTATTTTTTTCAGTTGTCAAAACTTTTATATATTTTTTTTATTTTTGTCATAAGTACTATAACATTTCTTCATTTTCATAAATTCCACGATAAAACGCATATGATACATTGTCAAAAAATGATCCTGCGCCATCGTCAGATGTAACATCTAAAGTATAAGATGCATGTGAATTATCTTGGCCTCCATTATATATTATTTTCAGCAAAGAACCATCTCCATCTAAATTGTGATATTCACTATAATCAAAGGGAGAATCTTCTAAAAAATAATAGTCTTTTGCTTCGTATAACATTAAATAAGCATAATTAGGGGAAAAGAAGAACGAATTTATATTAGTAAGCAAATCTACCGTAACAATATCTTCATATTTTGAACAATCTATAGCAAAACAAATATAAGTGCTGTCACCAACCATTTTATTCATTTCATCTATAGTAGTGTCATTCGTAAATTGACCGTAATTATTTAAAACGGAGAAATCTTCATCCGCATCTCCCATTGTAAGAATGACGGCGGACTTTTCATTTATAAAATCTACATTTCCATTGGTGTACGGCTGATTGTTACAACCAGTCAAAGAAGCTAATTCAACCAACATCACTAATAAGTTTTTCGTTCTTCTCATATTATTTTCCTCTAATCAATAAAGTTGGGAAAATTAAATATATTTTTTCCATTTTATTCCCTTCATCTCTAAAATAGATTATTTCCTATTTTTTTATTATATTCTTTTTACGTTCTTTTGAAAATTATTTTTTTAACGCATTAACAGCAAATTCTATCTGAGTATTGATCCATGTATATACTTTTCCAAATGTTTCAGTAATATAGGCCTTTGTTTCTGATGTCATTTGTTCTAATGCTATTTGCTTTGCTTTTTCTAACGCAGTTTGTTGGGCTGTGGTAGAAACTCACCACTCACGTTCAATGATTTGACATACATAGACCGCGCGGACCACGTTAAAAACGATTGTAGTAGCTGTTTTTGGCATATCTGCTGTCTTAATATTGTTTATTTTAGTATTTATCAATTTGATTAGTTTAGTTTCTAGATAGATATCAATGGTATTACAACAACAATTACAACAAGGTTAATAATGTTTATCATTAATTCATTCATATTTAATTCCTTTCTAAATTCGATGCCCTATTATTTGTAGCAGATATTTCTTCTTCCGCTTTTGTTACACGTGTAAGTATATCTTTTAACCTTTCAATAGTCATTTCTAATCCGGAAACACGAGTCTCATGATATATTAATTGTCTGTTGCACCACCATTTCAAGATATAACGTGAGGGTTCAAGCCAAGTAGTTCGCACCCTCATGCCATCTAAATTCACAATTTTTATAGATTCTAGATTAATTTACTAATTTTCATTAATGAATGAAAATATTACTTGTTGATTATCAATAAAAGTTATATGTCCATTTTGTTACTATAGGATACTTTCAAGGTTTAAAAAAAGAATACTCTAGGTATTCTTACTATTCACATTAGATGGGGCGGTTAGAGAGAGTTGAACTCTCGCATGATCGGTTCACAGCCGATTGTGTTAACCACTTCACCATAACCGCCATATGCGTTTCGCAATATTTATATTAAAGTATTAATTATCTAATGTCAAAGGAAAATTGAAAGCAAATGCACAAAGACATGAATTATAGAAAATAATCGTTAATTATTATCTTTTTTAGTGAAAAAAGACTCTATTCAAATTTAATTGCTAGCCTTTCAACTAACTCAATCGTTCGATTTAAAATATCCACCGTCTGATAGTCAATATCATTTTTCGGATTGTACTCAACGATATCCATCGATATAACTTTTCCAGTCGCAAAGATAATTTTTAATATTTTTTCCACATCATCATATTTTAATCCCTTTGGCGCAGCAACGCTTACTCCTGGACAAATGGATGGATCAATGACATCTAAATCCAAACTAATGTGTATTCCATCTATATTTGAGTCTAAATGATTGAGAGCCAATTGAACATCCTTTATAACTCCATCTTTTTCAATTTCGCGCGATGATATATTCAATATATTATTCTGTTGAATTAACTCTGCTTCCTTATCATCAAAGTCTCTTGTTCCCAATAAAATTATATTATTATTTTTAACCTTTGACCCACTGTAATAGCAATTTGCTAAACGATTATCACCTAGTCCCGCAATAGCAGCGAGTGGCATTCCGTGCACGTGACCGGAATATGTTGTTTTATCTGTATTGAAATCGCCGTGAGCATCAATCCAAAATAGTCCAATATTCTTTTTCTTACTTACCCCTGACACCGAGCCCAAAGCAACTGAGTGATCGCCACCAATGACTAGAGGAAAATTGCTGTGTTCAATTTCCTTATTAACTATTCTCGCCAATTTATTGCAATAATCCGATATTATTCCTATATGCTTTAAGTTGCGTGGAGATTTTTTATCATCCTTTTTAACCTCAACTACTTTTATTTTATCTTTGAGTTTCTTATTATATTTAACTAAACTGTTAATACTGTCTTCTAGTCCATCAACATCCGCCCCATATTTCATAGGTGCACCAAATATGCTTATGCTCATTCATTGCCTCCTAACTTAATATAATATTGTTTATTATAACATAAATTGAATTTTTTTATTCGTCGAGAATATTGGCCAATAAAAAAGTGACCCAATTTTCGAAATTGGGCCACATTATACTTACTTTGTGAAAACGTAATTTTCATCCTTAACAGATATTTTGCATGTCTTGAATATTTCACCGGTGAGGATAGCTTTAGACAAAGGCGTTTCAATATATTTTTGAATATATCTCTTGATAGGACGCGCTCCGTAAATTGGATCGTAGGAATCATCCTTAATCTTTTTAACCACTTCATCCGTATAAGTTAAATCTAAGTCTTTCGACTTAAGATGGCTGACCAGACTATTTAAGAATTTTCTTACTATCTTTAAGCAAACATCCTCACTCAAAGAATTGAAAGTAATTATCTCATCAATTCGATTTAAGAATTCAGGTTTAAATTTCCGCTGCAAAAGTTCATTGACTTTCTTTTTATTTTCAGGCGTATTTCCCTCTAATAAATATTCTGAGCCCAAAT
>JAQWCB010000188.1 GCA_028707375.1 Bacilli bacterium
ACGTATAGCGGAGTCTGACCAAGTCTTAAATATTGCTCAACTGATTTTTCAATGGTGCCAAGATCAATACTATTGTCCTTCATCAATTGAAGTTTACCAATATAAAAAGTATTGTCTCCAATTGTGCCTCGGACTCCAAACCCAGGCAAAGTGAGATAATTCTTTACTGAATAATAATCATCGCTTTTATACATGTCGACAACAGCCTTGGCTAAGGGATGCTCTGACCTTTTTTCTAAGGATGAAGCAATTTTTAATAATTCTTTTTCCTCGATATCATTTGTAATAACTTTTTGAACCGATGGTTTACCCTCAGTAATTGTTCCCGTCTTATCTAGAACAATCGTATCTACCTTCTTCAACTCTTCTATTGCCTCGGCCGACTTCATTAAAATTCCCATCGATGCGGCCTTTCCCGTACTGACGGTAATCGCAACAGGAGTCGCTAATCCCAAGGCACACGGACAACTTATTACTAATACTCCAATCGCATTATTCAAACTAAATTCTAATGAATATCCTAGCGATAGCCATATTATCGCCGTAAGCACCGCCAAGGAAATTACAATCGGAACAAAAACACCCGCGACCTTATCGGCCAAGCGAGCAATCGGAGCCTTAGAAGAATTAGCATTTTCAATCAGTTCAATGATTTTAGCAATCGTTGTATCTTTTCCAACCTTCTGAGCCTTAAAGGTAAAATATCCGTTCTTATTGATGCTGGCCGAAATAACTTGGTCTCCAACTTTTTTATCGACCGGAATCGATTCGCCAGTAATCGCTGATTCATCGAGACTCGATTCGCCATCAAGTATAACCCCATCCACAGGAACGGCTTCACCCGGACGAATAGCCACAATATCCCCGAGTAGAATCGATTCCACACTTATTTCAGTTTCCTGACCATTTCTTATAACTCTAGCCTTTTTAGGTGTGAGATTCATCAGCTTAGTCAGAGTTGAATTTGTTTTTCTCTTCGATCTCGCCTCGAGATATTTACCGAGAGTTACTAGCGTCAATATCATTGCCCCTGTTTCAAAATATAGATTCGACACATATTTTTCAACCATTTCCATGTTGGAATTACCCAAACCAATTCCAATAACATATATGCTAACAATCCCATATATCAAAGACGCCGAGGCCCCGATAGCCACCAGCGAATCCATATTGGGTGAACCGTGGAAAAGAGATTTAAATCCCGAAGAAAAGAATTTCCGATTTATATAAAAAATTGGAATAGTCAATAACAATTGTGTGAAGGCATATGTCAAGGCGTTTTTATTGCCAAGAAAAAAATATGGTTCAGGCAGACCAATCATCTTACCCATCCCAATATACATCAATATGATTAAAATAGGGATAGAGACCCAAAGACGTATTTTCTCGGATGGGAATCTATTGCTCTTTGATAATCTCGCTTCCTTGCTAACCTCGCCTTTATCTCCCTTAATATTGGCCTGATATCCTGCCTTATCAACAGCCGACATTATTTTGTCAGCGCCGAGACAACGAGGATCATATTCGCAAACCATCGTATTCGCAAGCAAATTAACGTTCACCGCTTTCACGCCATCAAGTTTACTAACAGCTCGAGTCACAGCCTGTTGACAAGCGGCACAACTCATTCCGACAATATCATACTTTTCTTTCTTGATATTCGATTTTGAAGATGATTCGACTTTTTTAACTATCTTATCATCCTTTTTACTATCTTTATCAATCATCAAATGATCACTTGATTCATTCCCAATCAAATTTGCCACATATCCTAGTTCATCAATAATTTTAACAATATCATCAGTCTTAACTGACAGACTAGCATCAACATCCATTCTTCCAGTTGCTAAATCGACCTTAACAGACTTAATTCCATCGAGTTCTTTAATAGCTGAATCAACCTTCTTTACGCAATGCTCGCACTTCATTCCCTCAATTTTAAAACTTCGATGGATCAATTGATCCTTATGAAATAACTTCGCTTTATATCCTTCAGCAACAATCGCCTCAATGATTGAGTTAGAGGAAACTTTAGTATCATCAAAATCAACCAACGCTGCACCTTGCTTTAAATTAACCTGAACCTTGTCAACGCCATCAAGTTTAGAGATAGCATCTTTGACACGCTTAACACAATGTTCGCACATCATTCCTTCGACAATAAATTTTTCTTGCATAATTGTCCTCACTAATGCCTATATTGTATCAGCAAATAGCGAAAAGCCAAGAAATAACACTCAAAAAAAATCATAGGATATAAAAATCCACAAAAATGCCAACAAAAAAACCGGTCGCTACCATATCTCCCCCGAAGGGTACTTCAGGCGTAGTAGAGCTTAACTTCTGTGTTCGGAATGGGAACAGGTGGTACCTCTACGCTATCGCAACCGGATTATCGCCCCAGATGGTATTACATACTCGAATACCTCTTAGGTGGTTAAAGCTTATGCGCTCTGAAAACCGGATACCAAATTCTATATATAAACCTTTTCTAAATCTCTTATATTCTGTTATATCTTTATTTATCTCTAAATGAGCTTCAATGAAA
>JAQWCB010000189.1 GCA_028707375.1 Bacilli bacterium
AGTGGAGCGAATAAAGACTTAGATTATTTAAAGACTATTTCGAAGATATTTTCGATTATTGAAAATGATGTAAAGTTAATTTTGTGCAATTGGGAATCGCAAAAATTGTTATTAAAACACAGCGATATTAGTATAAATTCCTTAGTTATTCATCCTGGAGTGAAAGAATATTTTATCAAGGATTATTCTCCCGAGGAGATATCATCTTTTAGAAAATTCTATCGAATAGAAAAAAATAAAAAAGTAATCATTAGTTACGGAGAATACGGATATGAAAAGGGGCTAGATGAACTTGAGGCAATTGCGCGAATTATGCCAGATTACGAATTCTTTTATTTTGGGGGAAAATCTGGTTTTTTAGCAAATTCCGCTCATTATGGAAAAAATAATAAAATAAAAAATTTGCATTATCATTCCTATCTGCATCGTGAATTATATCATTCTGCTCTCTTTACTTCGACCGCTTTATTGATTCCTTATAAATATCACGTTGATTCAATGATGATTATGGAAATGATGAAGGCTAACGTTCCGATAGTTTCAGTCAAAAGCACCTATTTATATGATTTATTGATTGATAAAAAAACAGCATTGCTTGGAGATAGCATTGAGGATTTTTATAATTATTTAAAAAACATAGAAAAGGAAAACGTTGTTCAGAGTGCAAGAGAATTTATTGATCGATTGACAATAAAGGAATACGGAAAAGAATTGAGGCAAGCATATTTAACTTTGCTAAAGGAAAATTAATAATATGGAAAGAACAGGCTTAGTTTTACAAGGTGGAGGAACAAGAATCGTTTTTTCGGCAGGTGTTGTCGATGTGATGATGGAAAATAATATATATTTACCTTACGTTATTGGAACTTCAGCTGGAGCAATGGTGGCTGTGACCTATGCTTCTAAAAATCCTGGGACGTCAATTGAAATGATTTTAAAATATATTGATGATAGTCGATACATTTCTTTGAGCAATTTTCGCAGATATGGTTCGGTATTCAATTTCAAATTTTTCATCAATGAATTGATTTCTCGGCCTGAAATGAATTTTAACAAACAGGAATTCAACAGTGAAAAAACACGAATGATTGCCGTTGCTACTGATTGTTTTACAGGTGAAGCAACCTATTTTGAAAAAGGGAAATGTCAGAATATTTTTGACGGAGTAACTGCTTCGGCTAGTTTGCCTTTGGCATCTAAACCATATCAAATTGGTGACGGCTATTACCTTGATGGAGGACTTTCTGACCCAGTGCCCTTTCAAAAAGCTCTGAACGATGGTAACGACAAGGTTATAATTATTGCAACCCGTGATTATCATTTTCGCAAAAAGACAAAGGTTAAACATCGCGGTTTTTTAAAGCTTATGTATTCTAATTATCCCAAAGCTTATAAAGCGTGCCTAAATGACGGGAAAACCTATAATAGGGTGGCGGAAGAAATCATTGATTTAGAAAAAGCGGGGAAAGCCTTAGTTATTAGACCGGAGAATCCAATCGAGATATCTCATGCAGAAAAAGATGTCGATAAGCTTAAAGAATTATATCAAATAGGACGATTAACAGGAGAAAAGTATTTGAAAAAAATACAGGAATATATCAATGAAAAATAATCAACATCATCAATCAAATAATAAAAAGACGAGCATTATTTCGAAGAATAAAAATGGAAAAAATGCGAAGAAAGTATCAAAGAAAAGAGATTTTTCGCAAACGAACAAAAAAGAAGTAAAAGTTAAAAATTCCGATAATGGAAAATATCCATTACGCGGAATGTCTAAAAGAGCCGCGAGAGATTCATTGATGAAAGTATACGTGGTAAAAAAAGAAACAACACTTTTGCCTTTTCTATATGAAAAATATTCAAATATTTCAAAAAACGCTGTTAAGTCAATCTTAAAGAATAAGCAAGTAGCACTGAATGGTGCTCCCATAAGTCAGTTTGATACACCATTATTTCCTAAAGATGAGGTAATGGTATCTAAGACAAGAATTCCAAACAAACACGAAAGTGAAAGATTTCCTTTAATTTATCAGGATGAGGAAATAATTGTCATCAATAAGCCAGCAGGGTTATTGAGTATTCCAACTGATAAAGTTAGAACACGGACCGCCTTTCGGTTGGTATCGGATTATTTACAATATAAAAATAAGCATTCGCGTCTTTATGTGGTGCATCGCTTAGATGAACAAACATCGGGCGTTTTGATTTTTGCAAAAAATCGCGAGATTATGGAAGCGATGCAGAAAGATTGGAATAACAATATTAAAGATCGGGGCTACATAGCTATAGTCGAAGGTCATTTGGAGAAAAAAGAAGATACTTTGATTCATTATTTGTGCGATTCCAAGACGCATCTAATGTATATAACCAACAAGGGAAATCCAAAAGGTAAAAAGTGTATTACCAATTACAAGGTCATAGCTGAAAATGATGATTTCTCCTTGCTTGATGTTCATATTCTTACTGGGAGAAAGAATCAAATTCGCGTTCAGTTAGGAGCGATTGGTCACAACGT
>JAQWCB010000190.1 GCA_028707375.1 Bacilli bacterium
ATCAGTGCTGAAAACACAATAGTTTTTGAGGATACTAAAGATGGATGCGATTCCGCTCGCGGTGTTACAGATAACATTTATGTGGTAAAAGGATATTAGAATCGGAAAAACTGTTCGGATTTTGTCATGTTTGGTCTTTTTTAATAAATGCGTTATAATAACAATCAATTAAAGAAAATTTTTTTATATTAAATTTTTATGAGGATTTATTATAAGTGACAGCACAAGTTAGAAAGATTAATGTTTCCGAGACCTATCAAGCATATAGCATTATTGAAAATGGGCGCGACATTTTGCGACGTGATGGTTGCAGTCAGTGGCAAGATGGTAATCCGGATTTGAATCGCATTAAAAAATACATCCGTCAAGGCCAATTGTTTGGTGTTTTCATCGATGATGTTTTGTGCTTGGTGGGAGCTATTATATGTGGTGAAATTGAATCATCTTACAAATATTTATACTCAGGTGAATGGCAACTATACACAAGTGAATATGTGACTATCCATGCCCTAGCGGTAAAAAAGGGATGTGAAGGACATGGTTTATCAAATTATTTCTTTGATTTTGTTATTACGATGGCTCGAAATTGTGAAAAGCACAATATCAAATCAATTCGTCTCGATACACATCCAGATAATATGCGAATGCAACATCTCATTAAAAAAAGGGGCTTTGTGTATTGTGGAATTGTCTATCTTGATTATCTCGAGACAAATCGCAAGCGATTAGCGTTTGAGTTAGTGTTGTAATAACTTATATTAATTGATAGTGTTCCCATTTTTTGAATGTGGAATAAGAGCTATTGAGATAAATGAAATATCCTTGACTATTATTGCTTTTTCGACTAAAATATACAAAGTTGAATTGCCCTCCACTTGGCTTTCAACCGCATATCGACGGTATTTAACTCCAACTGGGACCGCTAATAGCGAGTAATAAAGTGTAGAACACAGGAGGAAATTATATGTTTGCAGTTATTGAAACTGGCGGTAAACAACTTCGCGTTGAAGAAGGTCAGTCCTACTTTGTTGAAAAGTTAGACGGAACTGAAGGTGACGAATTAATTTTCGATAAAGTTCTTATTGTTGATGGAAAGTCTTTGAAGGTTGGAACTCCTTATATCAAAGGTGCGAGTGTAACCGCAAAGATTGTCAAGCAAGGTAAGGCAAAGAAAATTGATGTCTTCAAGTACAAAGCTAAGGCTAATTATCGTCGTCATACCGGTCATAGACAACCTTATACAAAGGTTAGCATTGAAGCGATTGCTCTTGCTAAATAGGTGTAACGATGATTAGAGTTCTTATTCAAACCTGCAATAGTAAAATCTTGCGGATAGAACTCAAGGGTCATGCTGACTATGCTGATGAAGGTCACGATATTGTTTGTGCCGGAGTATCAGCTTGCTTCTTAGGAGCATTAAAGGCAGTGAAAAATGCTGAGTCAGTAAAATACTCGTACGAAAAAGGACAGGGATACGTTGAAGCTACGAAAGAGATTACTTCTTATGATTCAATTGTATTGGATGTCTTATATAGACAACTTGAGCTAATTGCGAAAAGTTATCCTGAATTTGTCGAAATAATTAATGAAAGGAACTAAGATTATGGAAATCATACTTGATCTTCAACTCTTCGCTTCCCATAAGGGTGTCGGTTCTACAAAGAATGGCCGTGACTCGGCGGGTCGAAGATTAGGAGCTAAATTGTCCGATGGTCAATTTTGCCACGCTGGATCGATTATATATCGCCAAAGAGGTACAAAAATTCATCCTGGTTTAAATACTAAACTTGCGAAGGATGATACAATATTCGCCTTGGTCGATGGTATAGTGAAATTCGAGAGATTGGGAAGAGACAGAAAGAAAGTTTCAGTCTACCCAGTTGTTGAAGTCGCTACAGCAAGCAAATAATTAACATAAGATGAAATTATTAGGCTCCCGTTTTAAGGGGAGCCTTTTTTAAAGAAGGTGGGTACACAATATGTTTATTGATCGAGCAAAAATTTACCTTGTGGCCGGTTTTGGTGGCGATGGTGCCGTTTCATTTCTCCGTGAGAAGTGCCGAGAGTTTGGCGGACCAAATGGTGGAAATGGAGGCCGAGGAGGTTCCATATTTTTTGTAGCGCAGCGAGGAATTAATACGCTGTCACAATATCGTCACGCTATTAAAGTTAAAGCGGAGAACGGTGACAAAGGGCATAAGAAAAATTCCTTTGGACACGCTGGTAAAGATGTCTATTTGACGGTTCCTGTTGGAACGGTTATCTTGAATCTTAATGGCGATATTCTCGCTGATTTATCAAAGGAAGGCGATATGTATTTGGCGTGCAAAGGTGGACGAGGCGGTCGAGGTAATGCTTGCTTTGCTTCATCGACGAATCGTTCTCCAAAGACAGCTGAAAATGGTACGCCAGGTGAAACAAAGACGCTTATACTCGAATTAAAATTGTTGGCTGATGTGGGACTAGTTGGCTTACCATCAGTGGGGAAATCAACTTTGCTCTCTGTTGTGAGCAACG
>JAQWCB010000191.1 GCA_028707375.1 Bacilli bacterium
ATAAGGTCGGTTATATCGTGAAAGTGGTAATAAAAGGTTTGACGATTAATATCGCATTTATTAGCGATGTCATTGATCGTTATCTTCGATAAAGGCTTTTCTAAAAGCAATTCCTTAAGAGAATAAGCAATGGCCCTTTGGGTGGTTTTTCGACTCATTTTTTCACCTCGCTTTCTTTAATTATAGTAAAATTTAATATTTTTCATAGGTTTTAATTTTAATTATATGTCAAACTAGAAAAAAAGTATGCCTTAAATTTGAGCATACCTAGAATATCCTATATGGCTGGGGTAACTGGATTCGAACCAGTGAATCACAGATTCAGAGTCTGCTGTCTTACCGCTTGACTATACCCCAAGCAGATTTAATTATACAAATAAGTTAAGATTATATCAATAATATTATAAAAATATATTATATTTAATCTAACTAAAATGAGCGTAAAGCGTTAGATTATTGGCCGTAGCAAAGGCATCGTATGGTTCAATTTTATCTGTTTGGTCGAGAGGATCTAAATACCATCCATCAAAAGTTGAATCAGCTTTATGGGCCGTGGGAAGAGAGCGCGGGAAACAGGTATTATATGTGATATCATCAGTATCGCTTATCGCTTCGCCCCCATTGGTTACAGCATCGTAACTGATCGTATAGGAATTGGCTGACCAAAGAGCATAAAGAGTGGTTGGTATGTTAGCGGGCACTATCCAAGTTGAATCGCCGGCTATGGTCACATCATTGACATCATCGTACCAACCAAGGAAAGTGTATCCTGAACGAGTTGGACTTACGAGGGTATAGTTATTTCCTGTTTCGACGGCTGACAAATTTGAATCACTTCCCTCAGGAAGATTTCCTCCACGACTATCGAGCCGTACTTCGCCTAAGAATTCTTTAGTTAACTCCAGTTCACTCAGCGTGAAATCCATATGGCGATAGGGGTTAGAATTTGCGATGGTAGCATCAGTTTCCAAAGGATTGCGCGAGTAGTAAGTCCAGTTAAGATCTTCGCCAGACTTAGTTAAGAAGGTGTCACTCTCGTTAGAAAATTCGATAGTGAAGAAAAAGACAATCATGTGTGAATCGCTTGGATAATTTGAGCCTAATTTACCTGATGCAATCTCCTGATTCGATACGCTAGAGTTGTCGTAATCAAATTTATCAAAAAGATTAGGATTAGTGACAAAACTATTGGCTTCATTGGTAATGTCAGTTTCATCGTAATCGAAACATGTGCCATAAAAATTGATAGCGGAGGCTAGACACACTCCCGCTTGACTATTGTTATTATATTCAGTGGTGGAAAAGGAAGAGGTGAAAGATGAGATATTTAATCGGACGAGTGAGGTTTCTGCAAATCCCGCTGTTACCTCCAAGGCATAAGTATATTTCTTACCAGGCTGAAAATAAGAGATATTAAATGGTGAATTTTCTGGATCGACTACTTTGGCAAAATCCGATGAATAGTCGCTAACCGTTATATTTTCATCCAATGAATAACCGCTATCTCCATTGGCAACCAAGTATTTTAAATTGTAACCTATTCCACTTTCCGTGGAAATATTAGCTATTGCTAAGGTTGCCTGGCGCGAAGCAATATACCACGCAAAAGTAGCGGTAAAAGAAGTGGCAAGCGAAAAGATGAGTACCGAAATTTGAATTATCATCAATTTGTTTTTTAATTTAAATTTCATTCATCATTCCTCCTAACTTTCTTCTATAATATTATATCTTTAATTGAGCGTATAGTAAAAGTTAGGAGTACATAGTATTACATTATTGTCATGAGTAAATTTATTTTTCATATTCTTTTAGGGGTGAAGCGTTCATCAAGGTCAATATTTCAATTTTTTTAGGACGATATTTTTTCAAAAGATTCAGGCACGCTTTGAGCGTACTACCTGTCGTGATTACATCGTCGACTAAGAGAATCTTTTTGCCAGTAACAGTATCTCCGCGAGTGATGTTAATCTTTTGATAAACTAACCTTCGTTGGGCGGCACTGGTCTTTTTTTGTTCCTGTCCATCCTTTTTCGTAAGGATCTTTAAAATGGGAAGATTTAAATATTTAAATATTAATTCGAGATGATCAAACTCTCTTTCCTTCATTTTTTGAGGGGATGAAGGAACTAAAACAACGGAAAAACCGAAATATTTCCAATGTAAAAATCCAGAATAATATGAAAGAAAGATGGGTGCTAATTCTACATCGCGATTTTCCTTATATTGAATTAATAGTTTTGAAAGCGGAGGTTTATATTCAGCAAGGCTCATTATTTTATAACCGTTAAGAGTTGAATGGGAAAAAGAATAATTTAGCGAGCGAAAACACTCCTGGCACAAAGACGGGCGAGTAGAAAAAAAGGTTAACAAGCTTCTGCACTTAATTGTTTTGAAGCAAATTTTGCATACGGGCTTTGGCGTTAGTATCTGTGATTTCTTTAAGGCAAGTTCGAATAGCGTCATTGATATATTCTCCTATGAATATTACTCTTCCATCAGGATGCTTCGCCTTTCG
>JAQWCB010000192.1 GCA_028707375.1 Bacilli bacterium
TTTATGATAATCAACAATTAGAGCTAATGCTGCAGGAATATAAAAAGCCTCACTAATACCCATTAAAGCCCGGGATGTCAATAATTGATTATAAGTTGTTGCATGTCCGGTTAACCATGTAACGATAGACCAAACAACTAAACTAAAAATAATTACTTGACTTCGTTTAAATTTATCAGCTACATATCCAGCTATTGGGCTCAAAAGTCCATAAACCCACAAGAACATAGATGTCAGCAGTCCAAATTGAGCATCACTCATCGGTATCGAATCAACTATAGAGCTACGCATAGTGGTCAACATATTACGATCGATATAATTCAATGCACCCACAACAAAAAGAAATACGACTACAAGCCAAGCACCTTTTGGGAGTTTATCTTTTTCCATAATAGAAATTTATAATTCTTTAATCTCTTTCATCAGTTCGTGAATTTCATCCTTTAATTTGTCTGATATGGCTAGAGCATAATCTGGATGGTAATCACCTGGACAATTAAGCAACTTCATTGCATAGGAATATGCTGATAGTACATTTTCTTTTAAAAATAAATTTCTTAGTTTCAGAATATTGTTAAGACTTTCAAAAATCATCAAATCATCACTTCCTTCTTCATATATTTTTCTTGAATTATATGGGGTACACGTAAACATTCCATCAAGATTCTTAGTAATACCCGATTTAATGGCAACGTCAAATAGATCCAAATTGCTATAAAAAATCGAGAAATCTCTATTATTGCCAAGTAAATTTTCTCTATATAGTTCCATTATTAGATTCAAATTCCCTGTTTTGATCCCTTTTATGTTAGATTCCTCAACAAGTACTCTCAAATGGGATATGCTAATCGGGGATTGAGTAACACTTGGTAGATCATAAATATAAATGGGATACCTAGCGGATTTTGATAATAATTTAAAAAAATTGATTATTCCCTTTTCATCTACTTTGTAATAGAATGGAGCAGTGGCTACAATACCATCAATTTTAATACTATCTAATGCGTTGACTCGATCTAATATTCTAGCTACTGAACAATCCATCGCTCCAACCATAACAGGTATTCTACTGGCAACTGTCTTTGTACATTCTACTGCGATTTTGGGATATTCTTTATTTTTAATACTTTCCATTTTCCCCATTGATCCCATGCACAAAACTCCTTGAGCTCCTGCTTCAATCATCAACTCTATTTGTTTATTAAAACTATTCTTAATAAGTTCTCCGTCAGAGTTTGTTGGTGTTCCTAACGCAGGATAAAAACCTTTTTTCATATTCTTAAATTTATTTTTTTTTAATTACTAAAGAACAACGAGCATTATCGCAATCTACATCCGATTTATATTTAAAACCGGCTTTTTCTGCAACTGGTTTATACAGAGCTTCACAATGGTCGCAATATGAATGGTACGGCGTCATGTGTTTTAGTTCTAATAATTTACCTTTGGATGGGCACCTATGCATATCAATTCGAAATTCTCCTTTATCTTTGTCTAAAGTCATTGTGAAATCCGCAGCCTCTTCGTTTAAAGCATGAGACCAATATTCATAACATCCATCCAATCCTTTTTCCATCATTAATTTTAGCAGTGAGTCTTTTAGATATATTTCAGATAATTCTCCCCAAAATTTTTCAACTTCTTTACGTCCGCCCATTTGTTCAAGAAACTTAAACCCCTCACTATATGCTGGAATAAACTCTGTACACGATATCATTTTAATTTTTCCTTTCTTTTAAATAATTGTATACAAGCCCCGGTTTCATCATCAAAAAAAACTAGTTCATACTCAAATGAAGTGTTTTCACAAAGTGTTGTATAAACAGTTTTATATGTTTCCACATATAGAGGAATTGGTTTTCCCCCTTTAGATTTTATGTGACTAATTCCAGGACAAGCATGTTGTTCAATAACAATACGATCCTCTTCTTGAGTTATCTTGATCGGCCATTCTTCTTTTTCATATAAATCTCTTAAATATGAAGCTAATGCCTCAATATTCCCTGATTGTATTTGCTCATACAGAGGCTTATGATAAGCCATCGTATATTGTTTTAAATAGTCTATGAGTTTGTCCTTACCAAAGTTCTTATATATATATTCCATTAGAAGATTCATAGAAAGATGAAAATCTTTATGTAAATATTTATTGTCTGAAGCTTTTCGAGACATTGTTTTGATGGAGTTGTAACTACGTGTCATAATTCTTTAATTTGTTAAAATCACACTGTGATTTTTGGGAATTTGCTATATTGCTTAATCCATTGAAGAAGAAAAGGAAAATAGCCGGCATGAAATCAATAAAAACTATTCATATATCCATCTTTTGTTTAGAAGGGTATTGTCTGTGACAGAAAGATGTGTTTTTTTTGATTGACTTCCAGCGCAATAACTCAGTAAAATATTTTCATTATCTACAAAGTGAATTGCTATATAGCAATACCATCCGTCTGGATCAGCATGAATATTTTTGATTTTCTCCCATGTCTTTCCTTCATCTTTGGAAACGGCAA
>JAQWCB010000193.1 GCA_028707375.1 Bacilli bacterium
AGACGACCGGTGGCTGTCAGCGCCTGGTTATAAATGGCGTGTATTTTCCCATCATCGTAGATATATCGACCTAAGGCATCCGTATAACTTGAAACAATCTTGGCATATTTACGATACTGAATAATCAATGGAATAACCGGATGACGATCCGCAATGGAATTCAAAACTCCAATGGAGGTAGAATTATTCTTAGTCTTGCGCTTAAGTTTCAATTTATCGTATATCAATTCACTGACTTGCTTCGGGGAGTTTAAATTTATCTCTTCTCCGATTAAGTCAAATATTGATTTTTTAATATCATCTAACCGCGCTTGATATTCTTTATTTATCTCTTCTAGACTTTTTTTATCGAGCGGAAAACCCTCAATTTCCATCTGGGAAAGAACTCTAGTAAGCGGCATCTCCAACTGTGAATATAAATCGTACTCATCATTATTTTTAAGACGAGCGATAACTTCTGAATGTTGCTGAGAAGCAAAGAAACAGATAAAAGCCAATTTGTCCTCCTCGGAATAATCAGCGATATCCTGCATAAAATATTCCATATTCTCTTCTTTGGTCTGTCCCACATTTGCATCGAGTAGATAAGTAGCAATTTTTAAATCAAAATCAATAGAATCGCCCCCGGCATAGTTCAAGCGATTCAAAGCAATGATTAAACCTTTCAAGTCGTAAGTGATTTTTAGTTGATCCGACTTTAAGAGTTTCAAAAATTCCTGATCCTTTTCAGCCTTTGCCAATTCAATAAAAGCCACGTGTTCCCCATCTGATAAAAAGAAACCTTTTATTTTTCCACGATGAAAGTTCAAATCATCGTTATAGACCACTATAGCGTCAGGTTTAAAATTCAAATCGGTCATATTATCAATTGTCTTAAATCCCTGATATGAAGGTAAGTCATTCTTATTGAACGCTTCATTCTTTTCATCTTCAAAGTCTAAAGCTAGTTGCTCTTGATGGTTTTTACTTATTTCGCGAGCAAACTTTTTCAAATCATACTTTTGATAGAAACTCAATAGTCGATCGAAATCATAAGGTCTTACATCCCCTTGTTCATATATCTTTTTCACATCGATATCGGTCAAAATCGTAGCGATGTGACGACAGAAGAAAGCATCTTCTTTATTGGCTAAAATATTTAAATTAGTCTTTGTTGTGCTGTCCTTAATGCCTTCAAATATTCCCTCCAAATGGCCAAACTGATCAAGAAGTTTAGTGGCTGTTTTATGACCCACACCCTTGATACCAGGAATATTGTCAGAAGGATCGCCAACGAGGCCCTTATAATCGATGACTTGATCAAAATTATAACCGAGCTGTTCATACATATTATCAGGTGTAAAAACTTGAATATCCGATAAACCCTTACGCAAAAAATCAACAGTTATCTTCGCTTCTAAAAGTTGCAAAAAATCTTTGTCAGAAGTGAAAATATGAACTTCATCACCTTGCTTGGCAGCATACTTGGCCAGCGATCCTGCCAGGTCATCGCCCTCATATCCGTCCATCTCGCAGTGAACGATATTCATCGCATCAAGCAGTTCGCGCGAAATTGGCAATTGGGCCTTCAACAATGGATCTATCGGCTTACGATTCTTCTTGTATTTCAAAAATTCTTTAGCGCGAAAAGTTTCTTTGCCCGTATCGAAGCAAACGATTAATTTATCATCAGGTTCCAGTTGATTTTTTAATTTCTTCATCATATTTCGGAAACCGAAGATAGCATTAGTCGGAGTGCCATCAGTCGAAGTTAGAACTGGCATTCCCGGACGATACATCGCATAGAAAGAACGGAACAGCAACGAATTTCCATCGACAATATAAGTAATATTCATTAAATTAACTTCTCCTTTTTATAATTTATAATCTTGGAATGATAATAACTGGCTCTATTATCTTCAACAATTGATATCACATCATTTTTTTCAATCGCTTCTCCTTTGGGAAGAAAGAGAGTTCGCGTTTGATAATTAGTAATAGCCTTAACTATATACGATTCATTATACTCTCGAGGTTGCTCTACTAAAACATAGAGCGAAAAGAAATTGGCTTCATCAACTATCAATTTTTGAATGCTGATAGAAAGCACTGCTCCAAGCGAAGCATACTCCTTGATAAAAGCAGAAACATCAATCACATTTTTATCTTTTTCCATCAAGGGAAGATCCTCCTTTGATTCGGCAAAGGAACGGGCAAGGGTCAATTCGGCTAATTTTGCATTCATCTGCTGACGGGAATAGCCAAATTCATCTAGGGCCCCGGCGTTTACTAACACTTGTAACTCAGTTTCCGAAATAAGTGATTCAGGTAAGCGAATAATAAAATCACCTAAACTTTTAAAAAGACCATTCTTTTCTCTTTCATTGATAATTCCTTCTCCTATTCGATAGTTAAAACCTTTAATTTGATTAAAGCCCACGCGGAAATTGCCATGATCAAAGGTATAAGAATTCTGAGAGTAATTTACACTAGGATTGATTACGCGATAAGAGAAGAATCTCATTTCACTTGC
>JAQWCB010000194.1 GCA_028707375.1 Bacilli bacterium
TATCTAGTTCTAGAATCTCCTTGGGGGAATAAATAACATATTGTGGATTAAACTTTATCAGCTCTGTCGCCGCACGATATCCGTAGGCACATGCAATAGTTGCCTTACATTGCGCGTTGTGAGAAGTAATCATATCAACGTCAGAATCGCCAAAATAGCATATGTTCTCAGTATTTAGATGGTAATTATTTTTCAATATATTGAAACCGGTCAAATCAGGCTTAGTAGGAATATCTTTCGTATTGCCCAAGACACAATCAAAAATATCGCCAAAGATACTGTGACAAAGCTTGCGCGCCGCATCGCAAGGCTTATTGGTTAAAACAAACAATTTGTAACCGCGGCTCTTAAAGTACTTAAGAACATCTTTCATTCCTTCATAAGCATGAGAATAAATATCGACATGCTTTAAATAGTACTCTAAATAATCGGCAAAGACTTTATCATATACGCTCTTCGAGACTTTTTGTCCAATCGCCTTGTCAATTAGAACGCGTGAACCATTTCCAAGATAGCTGCGTATTTCTTTCTCCGTGTGCAAAGCAAAGCCATTTTGGCGCAAGGAAAAATTGACTCCTCGCGCCAAGTCAGGCAACGTATTAACTAAAGTACCATCTAAATCAAAGATTAAAGTATCTATCATTCTATCTAATATTCGCATTCCACAAATCAGTTATTTTAGCTTTCAAGGCCGCATTGTAACGATAGAAATGATCTTTGTCAGTGGCGTTGACCTTGTAGACATCCGCCACATCTTCATATGCCCCACCCTCGGAAGTAACACTCTCATAAACATCATCTAGAGGTGTTGTATATCCAATCCATTCCGTATTCGCTGTCGCGGCTTCTTTTGTGCAAAGGAAATCGATAAATTTATAGGCCAAATCAACATTTTGGCACTCTTTAGTGATGCAGAGAGCATCAGTATATATATTGGTTCGTGTATCGCTTCCTTCCTGCGCCTCAGGAATATAGAATTTTAGTGGCGATACCGGATCAGCTTCATTCATAATAGAATAGATAGCATCGCCCGAATAATCGAGACAAATATCGTATTTATGCTCAGGCATCTCATCCAATATTTCATCCGTCTTGAAAGAAAGATTATCTCCTAAATTGTTAGACATATTCAAAAGCCAATCAGTCGCATCATTCAATTCTTCATCGCTAGGATTGACAAAATTATGACCGCAAGCTGAAAGAGCGATAGAATATGCATCGCGAGCCGCATCGTAAACGCAGACCTTGCGATCAGAACCATCCTTATTTTTTGCCGTTCGCAAAGCGTTCCAACCTTCAGTGGCAATCTCTTCGCTGGAGATAGCACTTGAATCGTAAATCAAGCCTACTTCACCCCAGGTATAAGGTACGGCATATTTTAATAAATCAAAACCATCGTCACCATCTTGAGTAGGGGCGGCAAGGTTGTCGAGCGCGCTCTTGAGCGATGGGACCAAACGATCCTGACTGTAAGTTGAAAATTTGGTCATATCTAATGGTAACAATTTATCCTGACTTGCTAATTCTTCAATGGCATAATCGGAAGGAACAACTAAATCGTAAGTTGAAGATTCTAATTTTTCAATCATCGATTCATTAGTGTCAAAGGTCAAAAGCTTAATATTGACGTTTTCCTTTTCTTCAAATTCTTGAATCAAATCTGTATCGATATACTCTCCCCAGTTAAAAAAGACAAGATCAGTTGTGCCGCACGAACTGAGACTCGGCAAGGCAAGACTAACTAACAACGTGGCTAATAAGACTAATTTTTTTGTTTTCATTTTACAATTCCTCTTTCTTTTTAAATGTAATATATTTTTTCGAATTCCCCTCTTCATCGTAATTGCTATGCCGCGCGCGGAAAATTTCTATTCCTACAAAAACAACGGCGATGAATAAGAAAATTATTGTTGACAAAGCATTTACTACTGGATTGAATTTACGCATAGAATAAATATAGATTGAAATATTCTGCGTCTGTCCTCCGACAAAGTATGAAATGATAAAATCATCAAATGACATTGTAAAGGCCATCAAAGCACCTGAGAATATCGCTGGACGAAGTTCAGGAAGCATGACCTTATATACTGCCTGTTTTCTACTGGCTCCTAAATCCATCGCGGCCTCAATCAAATTCTTATCCAGGCGCAAGACCTTTGGATACACTTGAATAATAACATAGGGGATACAGAATGCAATATGGGCTAATAGCATCGTGATATACCCCATCGGCAACACCGTGCTTACCGCCATGAATAAGACCATAAGGCTGACAGCAGTTACAATATCAGGATTTACGATGGGAATATTATTTACATTGAGTACAAAATTTGTAAAAACTTTGTGCTTTTTTGATATATTCGCTAACCCTATCGCCCCTAAAGTTCCAATGATAGTCGAAACGATTGTAGCAATAAAAGCGATGCTTATAGTGACAATTAGGGAATCAATGAGCGTATCATTCTTTGCTAATTCTTGATACCATATCGTTGAAAAACTCTCGAAATT
>JAQWCB010000021.1 GCA_028707375.1 Bacilli bacterium
AGGCTGTTCCCCAAAAAGACTTCTGATAGTTAGAAATCAAATATCCTTCAAATTTTAACGATTTTTCTCCTACCACATATAAATTATTATAAATATATTCTGCATCAGCGCCATCTTTAAGTAGGCGGGCCCCAATTTCGAGCGTTTGAGGTTTTAAAGAAAACTGAAAACGACCAGAATCAGTTACCAATCCAATGAAAAACAGATTCGCAGCTTGCTCAGGCAAATGATCAAATTTTGAATAGAGAATATTTGCAATTAAATCGCATGAAGAACTCGCCTCTTCATCCACAAATTCAAGACCTCCAAAGCGCTCAACAAATATATGATGATCAAATTTCACCATACCTTTTCCTTTAATCGCAAAGGCTCGAGCATCGCCTATTCTCGCCTTATTAGCTAAATCGCAAACAATAATCAGTGAATTGGCAATTGTCTTATCATCAACCCTATCCGCCAATGGAAATCTATTCAATCCATTTCGATAATCAGTTCCAATGACATAAATATCTTTGTGGGGATAGAAATACTTCAAGGCGGCTTTCAATCCTTCTGTCGAACCATAGCAGTCGCCATCCGGATACATATGTCCAAAAATTGTAATAATGTCGTGGCTCTCAACTAAGTCGAAAAAATCCTC
This sequence comes from Bacilli bacterium, assembly GCA_028707375.1. GTDB lineage: Bacteria > Bacillota_I > Bacilli_A > RFN20 > CAG-288 > Scatoplasma. The sequence continues at coordinate 641 of JAQWCB010000021.1, forward strand.
AACTCGATCCATAAACACCTACCTTTCTTTGTTAAAAAATGAGATGGAGATATATATCCCCATCTCTAATTATACTACATCTAATTAAATGAACTATTCGGCCTTGCCCAAAGAACCAAACATTGTTGCTTTGACCAAAACGGTATTCTTGATACCTTCCATTCCAGGGCCAATAATTTTTCGCGGATCGTAAACTTTGGTATCATCAGTCAACACTTGGCGGACTATTTTGGTCCATTCCTGTTGACATTCGGTATTTATATTTATCTTGGAAGTTCCGCGAGCGATAGCTTTCTTAAAATCAGCCTCAGGTATTCCTGAACCGCCATGCAAAACTAAAGGAATATTAACTAATCCTGCGATTTCTTCCATCTCAGCAAAGCCAAGTTTAGGTTCTCCGTGATATGGTCCATGAACAGAACCTAAGGCCGGAGCCAAGAAATCGAGTGAAGTCTCGTTAACCATGCGAACGCACTCTTGCGGATCTGCATACATTGTTTCTGCCACAACATCTTCCTCGTGACCGCCAACTTTTCCAAGTTCAGCTTCGACAGTCACTCCGCGGGGATGAGCATAGTCAACAACTTTTTTTACAACGGCAATATTTTCTTCGAGTGGAAGTTTTGAACCATCGATCATAACCGAAGTAAATCCAGCATCAATTGCTGCTTTACACGCTTCAAATGAAGGCCCGTGGTCAACGTGAAGAGCAACGGGAACGGTTATATCAAGATCTTCCATCAAACCATTGACCATAGCAACTACAGTTCTCCAACCACCCATATATTTAGATGCACCGACTGATACTCCTAAAATAACTGGCGTTTTTGTTTTTTGCGCTTCCTCAAGCACGGCTCTCGTCCATTCAATATTATTAATATTGAATTGACCCACTGCATAATGTTCCTTAAATGCTTTAGTCAGCATTGCGGACATATTAACAAGTCTAGAAGAATTAAACATATTTATTCCTACCTTTCTATGTTTAGACTTTTTTATAATAACAGCCAAACCTATTCGGCTTCACCGTCATCAGTAACTTCTTCGATTTCAGCGTCATCTTCTTCATCATCATTTTCAAAATCAGATGATTCATTAGGATCTTCCTCGCCGAGCTCTTTCTCGATATCGTCAACATTTTCCTCTTCTTCTTCATCCTCACGATCATTATAAGCATCGTTCATGTCGATATGAACTTGATCAAAGGGGACCTTATTTCGTACTTCCCAGTGATTATCGGTGCAGCAAACAAAACGGCCGTCTAAACTCAAATTGGTATAAAACTGAGCCATTTTATCTCTAGCATCTTCCTCACTCATATCAAGCTTTTTCGCTACTTTATTTAGCATATCGCGAAATGCCAAAGGCTTATCTGATCTTTCAAGAATTTCGTATGCAACATCTAACATTGATTTTTTCATATATATTCCTCTCTTTACATATGCTCAGGAGCACTAACTCCGATTAAATCCAACCCTTCTTTCAACACGTTTTTAGCAGCTAGACACAGGCCCAGACGCGAAGCAGTCATCTTTTCATCCTCAGGATTCAAGACACGACATATCGTATAAAATTCGTTGATGGAAGAAGCGAGTTCTCTCACATAAATAGTAATTTTATACGGCGATAAAGTCAAGGCAGCATCCTTGACGACTGAACGGAAAGTCGCCATTTTCTTAATTAATTGAAGTTCAGCAGGTTCATTCAAATTGCTTCCTGTCTCATCTATTTTATATTTCTTAGCTCCCATTTCCAAAAGAGCATTCAATCTAGCGTGGGCATATTGACAATAATAAACAGGATTAGTAGTCCCCATTGTCTTGGCCAAATTCAAATTAAAGTCCAAATGCTGACTGGCAGCTCGGGAAACAAAGAAGAAACGTACGGCATCGACACCAACTTCTTCAATGAGTTCCTTTAGCGATAGAGCGTTACCTGTTCTCTTCGACATCTTGTATTCCGCGCCATCTTTAAATAAACGAACCATTTGAACTAGATTTATATCCAATTTGTCCGGATTATATCCCAGTGATTTAAGCGATGACTTAAGTCTAGCTATATATCCATGATGATCAGCCCCAAATAGATCAATGAGCCAAGAATATCCGCGATCAAACTTGTCCTTGTGGTAGGCGATATCTGGCAGTAGATAGGTATAAGAGCCATCGGATTTAATAATTGCACGATCTCTATCATCGCCATCCTTGGTGGTGTTTAAAAAAGTCGCACCATCTTTTTCGTAACAATATGGCTTAAGTTTATTCAATACTTGCTCAATTTTACCGCTCTCACGAATATCTTTTTCAGAAGAGAAATGGTCAAAGTCAACTCGGAATTCATGAAGATCGCTCTTGATTCCATTCAGCGCCATCTCGATACCCTTCTTGCGGAAAAATTCTAAATTTTCTTCGGTATCAGCCTGATACTTATTGCCATAACTCTTATGAAGTTCTTGAGCAAAATTCAAAATATCTTTCCCGTGATAACCATTCTCTGGAACTTCAACATCTATACCCATTTCCTGTAAATATCTTGCCTGAAGCGAACGAGCTAATTTGTAGACTTGACTTCCAGCGTCATTAATATAGTATTCTCTGGTCACATCGTAGCCACATTTTTTTAAAAGACGAGCGTCGCAATCGCCAACGGCCGCTCCGCGCGCATGGCCTAAATGTAGGGCGCCAGTCGGATTAGCCGAAACATATTCCAGCATTGTCTTCTCATTTTTTCCTACATTCAATTGTCCAAAATTCCCTTTGGCTTCAATAATTTCTTTCACCACGTTTTGGACAACTTCATCCTTCACATAAAAATTAATAAAGCCAGGCCCAGCCTTTTCGACTTTGTCAATTCCATCCATAGAAAATTTATCTATTATTTCATCAGCGATGGTCAAAGGTGACTTGTGAAGAAAACGTGCCATTTTCATTGCGACATTTGAAGAAAAATCACCAAAATTAGTATTTTTGGCTGTCGATATTTCAATATCCTCACTTGCAACTTGTACTCCAAGTTCACTTAAAACTATTGATAATTGATTTGCAATTTTTTCTTTTAACGTCATTCGCTCACTCCTATTTCTAAAGATATCGTATCAGAAATATCTTCATCGCTAAGTATATCGTATTCCATTTTTATGTGTCGCCAATTTGCTGTTTCAACAGCTCTAGCTCTAACGTCACAATCGACATACATATTTTGATTTTTATCATATATTCGCATCTTAGTAACTTGTCCGACTATCAAAGTGGCATTAACACGAATCTCGGGACTTTCTCGGACCAATCGCAAACTTTTATCCTGGAACAACTTGAGAATAATAATTGAGTCTTTCCCACTTAATTTTATCGATTTATCATCTTTAAAAATAAGTTCTAATCTCTCGATATTCCCCTTATCATCTGTTAATTTGTACTTATCCATCAAAACCTCGCCAAATAATTATATAATATTAATTAATATATATCTATATATAAATGATATGAGCTATTTCTCGATTTTTTGTATCAAAACAGTAGCAAAGCAACCGATAGCTTTCTTTTGTCCAATCGCATCTAGTCCTTCATTAGTTCCAGCTTTAACTGAGACTTGATTTAACTCTAATTGCAAAATGTCTTTAATGCTATTTCGCATAGAAAGAATGTGCGGTTGAAGTTTAGGACTTTCAGCTATAATTGATATATCTATATTGCAAATCTCATATTTGGCTTCATCTAACTTATTCTGGCAAAACTTAATGATAAGTGCAGAATCCATATTTAAAAAACTATCATCCTCCGGTGGGAAATATGTTCCTAAGTCGCCCAGTGCCAAACTGCCTAAAATAGCTTCTCCAAGCGCGTGATAAACCACATCTCCATCAGAGTGAGCAATCGTGTGATAAGCGCAAGCAATTTTCACTCCAGCCAAAATAATGCCGTCGCCTTGAGTCAGCTGATGAACATCGTACGCAGATCCAATTCGCAATTTTGCCATCATTTTCCACCCTTTTTGGTTACGTTGAACTTAATGAAGAGACAATCTCCATCTTTAACTAAATAATCTTTACCAACAGTTAAAACTTTACCTAACGTTTTCAATTTATTTTCAGTCTCGTATTTATCTATATCCTCGAAAGAATAGACCTCAGCTTTGATAAAACCACGCTGGAAATCAGTATGGATAATTCCCGCGCATTCAGGAGCAGTCATTCCATCTTTAAAAGTCCAGGCGCGCACCTCATCGGGTCCACAAGTAAAGAAAGTTTTGAGACCAAGCAAGTCATATGAAGCCTTGGCGACTTTATCCAATCCTGACAAGGTAGCTCCAAGCATTCCTAAATATTCTTGACGCTCGGTTTCACCAAGCGGAGCCAAATCCGATTCCACCTTAGCGGAAACAGGAATCGAGATAGCTTTTTCTTTTGCGGCATATTCTTTGACTTTGACATAAAACTTGTCGCTCAAAGGATCAGCGTAACTATCTTCAGCAACATTTGCTACGTAAATGACAGGTTTAATTGATAAAAGATTATAGTTATTAACTATTTTCATCTCATCTGGCGAAATATCAATATCTCGAGCGGATTTTCCGGCAGTCAAGGCCTCGATAAGTTTGTGAAGAACTTCGACCTCAACAAGTTTATCCTTATCTTTTGTCATTCTTGCCTTAGTCTCAATTTTTTCCAATCGTTTTTCGACTAAATCCAAATCGGATATCACAAGTTCCAAGTTGATAATTTCAATATCGCGAATTGGATCTATGGTTCCTTCAACATGAGTGATATTCGAATCTTCAAAACAGCGCACCACATGCACTATCGCATCGCAATTACGAATATTGCCCAAGAATTGATTACCCAGTCCTTCGCCTTTAGAAGCCCCTTTGACCAGCCCAGCAATATCCGTGAATTCTAAAGTTGCTCGGACCTTAGATTTTGGCGAAAATAATTTGCACAATCTTTCAAATCTCGCATCCTTGATTTCGACTATTCCTGAATTAGGCTTAATAGTCGCAAACGGATAATTTTCAGCTGTTACATGCGAATTAGTAATAGCGTTGAACAGGGTTGATTTTCCAACGTTTGGAAGACCAACAATACCAGCTTTTAATGACATAATATTTATACTTTCCTCTAAATTTTATACATATGAATTTTAACATATTTAAACGCCAAAATAAACGGATAACCACGCGGATGAAAATGTTAAAAAGATTAAAAAACTCCCCATTGAATGGGGAGAAATCAACTTTTTTAATTTTGTCTAATTATTCAGCAGAAATTTTACGAACGTTGGAAGCTCTAAGGCCACGATCTGATTCTTCACGATCAAATTCAACAAGTTCGCCTTCAACAGCGGTCTTGTATCCGTCCATAGCAATTGCTGAGTAGTGGAAAAAGACATCTTGGCCATCTTCTGCGCGAATGAAGCCGAAACCCTTTTCCTTGTTAAACATCTTAACTGTACCCTTCATGGAATATCACCTTTCTTAATGCAAAATAAAAATCTTGCACGCTATTATAATAACACACTTACAATATTTTGGTAGTGAATTTTTAAACTATTTTCTTAAAAAGTTTTAAATTAGTATTTCTTTATCAAAAACAAGAAAATTTTGGTCTATGAACACTAATTGCTTGCGAGGTGATAACTTGTAAACACTTCTTAGAAAATCTCGTTGTCGTTGATTCTTCTTTCGGAAATCATACATGAAATCAATATAGTTATAATGACAAATATCATATTGACTATTCCAATTTGCCAATTCGAAAAATGAATGTTAATTCCAAGTTCACTTCCAATTGTTCCTTCTAATAACATTTCGCATATTTTAATTGTCAAAAAGGAATTTATATATGCGATAGTTCCCAAAATTACACTAGCCAGAATGTATCTTCGTCTCAAGTCTTTTGCTAGCCATCCTAGACAGATAAACATTTTTGTCCTCTTTCGATCTTGTTTTATAAAGAGAGAGATAACTTCAATCATCAAAACACAGGAAATAATGCTGCTGAGAATGCCAAATAGACTCAATCCTGCATCGATGTAATTAATGATGATGTCAATTTCTCCAGCGATGGCTTTAGCCGGTAAAGAAAATGAATAGTCAGGATATTCTTTCCTCGCCTTTGCCATTGCTTTTTCCACATTAACATGTGAATTATAGCGAATAATAACTTTGTCAATTTTTCTATCTTTCATTTCTATATCAAGTTGATTTTCTCCAAGATTTCTTAAAAATCGTGGCTTTTGATATATCTCGTTTTTATCTGATTCAATAATTCCAGTTATCAGCAATTGTCCATCACAAAAAATATTTTTATAGCCTCCTGATATGTATTCTGTCGATGTTAGGCAACTTATATATAGTGGAGAGCTGATGATATTAAGTGTATGAAATAACGATTGAGCCAAATTTGAGGATATTATTACTTGATTGAAATCCAGTGGTTCGTAGCCTTTCACAAGCTCGGGAAAATGAATACATGGGTGGAAACTCAATGGATTTGTTTGAGTATTGGAAAGGTCACCCATAATAACTCCTTCATCAAAGATAATGCTAGAGCCTTGAAAGCCATGAAGATCAAAATTCGCAGCATAATTATAATCTTCAATTTGATTCAATTTTTCACGTTTATTTGAAACAAACAAAGGATGTAAAAATCCAGATGTCATTCCTTCATTTGAATAGTAATAAAATCCATCGGAAATGAGAACGCTATTAATTTGGTTGGATTGCGATACATATATGTCATATATATCGGCCAAGGAAAGACTTTTTTGATAATCATCGTATAGAGCAAGACGATTTTTTGAAATTTCCATTTTTCCATCTAGCAACATATATTCTCGACTTAGAGATTTATAATAGATGTTTTCATATTCTTTTCTCAATTCTATTTCGTTCAATATGCTTTGCTTTCGTTCTTTCTTGCAATAAAGAAAATATACTTTGTGAACAACCCATGGTTTATTATATTCATCCTCTAATTTTCCATTTCCCTGGAACCGCATATTTTCTTCAACAAAATATTCCGAGAAGAGTGGATCAGTATGAATTATTCTCGCCACATCCGTCTCTAAGATTCGCGATACGCTGAATAGTGATTCAAGCTTATAACCAATTTGGGCACATTCAATGTCAAGATGAAGACAAATTTTCTGCACATTAAAAAATTCATTCAGTTTGGAAAGCTTATCTGGACCAAAGAAATTTAGTCGTTTACAGATATAGCTGATATCTTCATAAGGAAGGCCAAGAATTATTTCATCATCGGATAATTTTTTCACATTGTTCAACTCCGGAAATATATTTTTTATTTCCTTGCAATAAGTGAATTCCTCGAATGATCGCGCCGAAAGATCAGACAGTGTAAATTTCTTCGATTTCCAATTAAAATATACTTCGTTTTGGTTGATGAATAGATTTTCAAAATTTATCTGATAATGAGCTCCTACTCCATAAATAGAATCAGCATTATCTTTTTCAATCTGCTGCAATTTAATATAGGAAGTAGCCGAATAATTTTCATTAACTATCTGTTCCTTGCGAGGCTGAACGAGGACCGAATTCTCATCTATGACACCTGTGAAATATGTCTTGAGTGAGGATGATATGCTAAAAAAGATCAAAATGATAAGTCCGATTGTGACAAGGGCGAAAGATAATGAAAAGATTGAAATATTTGACTGTCGCTTTTGCTTGGAAAGCATTCTAAATCCATTCGTTGCACTACTAATAAGGGAAGGATGGCAACGTTTAGGGAACGGAGTCTTTTTACTATATTGGCCAGTTTCTACTTTTTTCTTCCTAGTAAAAGATATCATTCCATCGGTTATCTTTAAAATGCTTGCCACCGAGGGAATTTCCTTTTGATTGTGTGAAACTATAATGATTAAGCAAGTGTGACTAAGCATCAAAAAAATCTTGTTTAATCTTCGCCGATTATCACAATCCAAAGGTCCAAATGGCTCATCTAACAATAGGACGGCAAAATTTTTAATTAAAGCTCGGGCCAGACTGACTCTTTTGATTTCACCGCCAGAAAGATACTTAACCTTTTGATTCAAAAAGGAATAGATGCATAGCTTTTTGGCAATATTTTTAATTCTATTATGTTTTTCCGATTCACTTATTTCATATATTTCTAGACTGTCCATCAGATTGGCTTCTACTGTTCTTTCTCTATCAAATTCATCTTGCTGAAAAGCAACAGAGCAAGTGGTTCTCAAGTACTCTCCTCGCTGTTTTTTACTCATTGAGCATAAATCTCGGCCATTATAAAATATGTTTCCCTCGTATTTATTAACTAATCCAGATAGTAAATGAATAAAGGTTGATTTCCCGGATCCTGATTCACCAACAAGGTAGAACAAACCAGTATCAGGCAAGTCCATGTTGACATGATTTAATACACTTTCACCTTTGCCAGGATAGGTATAATTTAAATCAACGATGCTGAACATTTTTACTCGTTCCTCAGACTAGAAATAAGTTCACCAGAATATATTTTGTTAAGAGGAATTAGACTAGCACCTAAGGCAAAGCCGAAAGATAACAAAAAAAGTAAAATAAAGTATAGCAAATTTAAGTTTATTGTTAGAAAAAGTGGAAGATTCATTTTTCCTAATATAATGTTACCAAGACTGGACAGAAGGAAAAATAGTAATGAGGATGTAATAACAATAATTGATGTTATTATTACTACCTGTCCCATACCCAAATTCATGAATTCCTTCCTTTTTATGTGAAATGACAGATATATAGCAAATTCTTTTCTTTTTTCATCATATAGATTTCTAATAAATATCATTTCTAGAAAAAAGGAACAGATGAGAATCAAGATGATAAAAACAACTATTATTTGGGAAAACGATGATATTAAATCATCAATAGAATTTGCTATATCCAATCCAGTATTGCTGATTTTCAAATTGGGAAGTTGCTCATTGATGATTTTGGATAGAATTAAAGGGTCATTAACTTTACCGATTGTTTTGAAACATGTCAACGAATCATCTTCATCAGAAAGATAGCTGAGTCTATCACTCAAAAAAATATCGTACGCATATTGCTTGGAAGCATTATTAAGCTTTATACTTTCAAGAAAATTGTACATTGCTATATAATCGTAATATACGCTAGGGCGGCTAATGATATTTTGCGTTTTTGCAATTCCAACAATTTTTAGGTCTATTGAAATATGCAAAATGTCATTGGTTGTGGATGACAGATAATTGGTCTCGACAACTAGGTCATTTTCGTAGTGAATGACTGTTCCAATACCTATATTTGCATCCTGCGTTAATAAGTTGTCATTGATGATTACATCCGAATACTTCTGTGGAATATTTCCTACAATTCTTGATTGATCAGGAAAGCACGGTTGGATGAAAATTTTATCTTTTAAATATTGATTATCAATCTGAATATTTGTATATG
>JAQWCB010000022.1 GCA_028707375.1 Bacilli bacterium
CACGTTCAATAATTTCACCGTGATCTAAAACCATAATCGCATCAGAATTTTGAACTGTCGACAAACGATGTGCGATGGCGAAGGTTGTTCTTCCTTTCATCAGCTTATCCATACCTGCTTGAATCAACGATTCATTATAAGTGTCGATTGAGGATGTTGCTTCATCAAGAATCAAAACAGGTGGATCCATAATGGCGGCTCTAGCGATAGAGATTAACTGGGCTTGGCCTTGGGAAATATTAGATCCATCACCAGCTTTAATAATTGTTTGATATCCATCGGGCAAGTTGTTAATAAAGCCATCAGCGTTGGCGAGGCGAGCAGCTTGAACCACTTGCTCGTGGCTAACATGATCATTGCCATATTTAATGTTATCTTCAATCGTTCCTGTAAAGAGAGAAGTATCTTGTAGAACGATGGCCAAAGAATGCCGCAGATCTTTCTTACATATTTTATTTATATTGATACCATCATAGCGTATCTTTCCATCAGCGATATCATAGAAGCGATTGATAAGATTTGTAATGGTTGTTTTTCCAGCACCTGTTGCTCCGACAAAAGCAATCTTTTGACCAGGGTTAGCATAGATATTGATGTGTTTAAGAACCAAACGTCCCGGCACATAGGAAAAGTCAACATCGAAGAATTCAATATCACCCTTGAGTAAGGTTAAGTTCTTTCCCTGAGGATGATGAGGATTTTTCCACGCCCACATATTGGTCATTTCTCTGGTTTCAATCAATTCACCTTGCTCATTTTTAGTGACGTTAACCAAGGTGACGTAGCCTTGATCTTCCTCTGGTTTTTCATTCAATAGATCAAAAATCCTCTTTGATCCAGCTAAACCTTGAAAGATAAATGTTATCTGTTGAGCAATCATATTGATAGGCTGAATGAATGATTTATTCAGCAATAGGAAAGAAGCCAAATCACCAAGCGAAACTAAATCAGGACGCGAAATAGCAATAAAGGAACCAACGATAGCTGTTACCGCATAGTTGATATTGCCGAGATTTCCCAGGACAGGGAAAAGGATAATGGAATAGAAGTTTGCTTTATAGTTTGCCTCCTCAAGTTTTTCATTGATTTTCTTAAAACCATCCATCGCAATGTCCTCGTGGTTGAAAACCTTGATAACTTTCTGTCCGCTGGTCATTTCTTGAACAAAACCATCCATATCGGAGAGAGATTTCTGTCGCTGCTGGAAATTGCGCGAAGTCTTGGTCGAAACCTTTTTCACGATAAAAATCATAACAATGATAAAGGTGATGGTGATCAAAGCTAAGGGCCAAGAAAGGACAAACATCGATGAAATAACTGCGATAAAAGTAACGGCCGAGGAGATGACAGCGGGAATGGCTTGAGAAGCCATCTGTCTCAGTGTATCAACATCGTTAGTGTATAAGGACATGATTTCACCCGTGGTTTTGCGATCAAAGTAACTTATGGGTAGACTCTCCATATGTGTAAATATTTCTTTCCGAATGCGATCGAGGGAATTTTGAGCGATGCGAACCAGTATTAATTGATATAAATAGTTGGCAATGATGGTGACAACATATAGACTTAACATAATTAATAGCAGATTATTGATGCTCGTAAAGTCTGTTGAGCCGATATCAATCATATGCGAAGCGGTGTCGACAATATTCGAAATCATGTATGTAGCAATGGTGGGGCAAGCGGCATATATTATTAAGAAAATGAAAACAAGAATCGTTTGCCAAATATTATCTTTATAAATAAGTTTTAAGGTTTTAGCAAAAAGACGAATCGGATGACTAATCTTTTCGCGCTGACCTTGGTACATTCTATTGTGTTTAGGCATTTTTTATTACCTCCTGCATATTGGGATGGGACTGAGCTTGCGCTCGATAAATATCGCGATACAATTTTGAGTTCAAAATAAGCTCATCGTGAGTTCCCATGGCTGATATATGTCCATTTTCCAAAATTATTATTTTATTGGCTTTTTGAATTGAAGATATTCGCTGAGAGATGATTATCTTTGTGGTTTCGGGCATCTCGTTGATAAAGGCATCCTTGATCTTTGCATCAGTCTTGGTGTCAACTGCTGAAGTGGAATCATCAAGAATAAGGATTTTAGGATTTTTAAGCAAAGCGCGGGCTATGCATAAACGCTGCTTTTGTCCACCGGAGAAATTGCTCCCTTCTTCAGCTACAATTGAATCCAATCCGTCCTTCTTTCCATCAACAATCTCACGGGCTTGGGCATAGTCACAGGCTTTCATTATTTCACTGTCATCAGCCTGCGGATTGCCCCATTGTAAATTAGAACGAATCGTCCCAGTAAACAAACGATTCTTTTGCAAAACAACAGAGACTGCTTCCCGCAAACTCCGAATGGAATATTCCTTGACATTGTGTCCACCGACGATAACTTCGCCCTGACCATCTTCAACATCATATAGTCTTCCAATGAGTGAAACCAATGTGGTTTTTGATGAACCTGTCGGACCAAATATACCGATGGTTTCTCCCGAATTTATTTTGAAATTAATATTTTCCAAAACCTTGGCACTACTGCCTTTCTTGTAAGAAAAGTTGACATTCTTAAACTCAATTGAACCATCCTTTATCTCGGTAATGGGATCAACTGGATCAGTGATGCTAGGAACTTCCAATAGCACTTCATTGATTCGATCCGAACTTGCTTTCGACATGATTAGCATCATGGCAATATTGGCAATCATAATGATAGCAAAAAGAATTTGAGTGCCGTAGGCAATCATCGCGGTCAACGTTCCCGTACCGATGGTTTTCGAGACAACTAAACGCGCTCCAAAATATGCCACCGCTAGTGTACTTCCATACATAACGCTGTATGCGGCCGGGGAAATCGTAGCATTGATAGTTTCCGCTTTTAAAAATAATTTGCGAACCAGGTTAGAAGCCATATAGAATTTTTTAGTTTCCTTGGTTTCGGTAGTGTAGGCTTTAACTGTTTTTATGCCGTTGATGTTCTCTTGAGTTACCAAGTTTAAATCATCATAACTTTTCAAAACTTTCCGATATAATTTGTTGACAGGAATAATAACAATGACAATAAGCAACACGAGAATAGGAGCAGCAATGGCGAAAATGTTCGCTAATTCGGGCGAACGATTGTAGGCGAATATCAATGCACCGACAAAGATGATTGGAGCACGGAAGCAAATCCTGATTGTTATTTGAAAGGACATTCTAACATTAGTCACATCTGTTGTCAGACGAGTAATTAAACTTGATGTCGAAAACTTATCGATGTTAGAAAAAGAAAATTCCTGAACTTTTTGATACAATTCTTTTCGCAAATTTTTACCAAATCCGGCCGAAGCTCGAGTAGCAAAATAGGCTGAGAAAATTCCACCTACAAAGGAAATAATACAGAGCCCAATCATCAAAAAGCCTTTTTGCAAAACAAGATCGGTATTGCCCGTTTTTATGCCGTAATCAAGCATATCCGCCATCAGAATGGGAATGTAGATTTCAATGATGGATTCAACTATCACAAAAAGAGGTGATAATATCGTATATTTTATATAGCCCTTGGTATACTTTAATAATCTAAACATTAATTGTTAGCCCCCTTTGTCACTTTTCGATAATACGTTATTCCCTTAGTGAGTAACGCATCAAATTCTTTCTGTTCCTCTTTGGTATAGATATTGCTAAGATCTTTTTCAATTTTGGTAATATTTTGATCGATGTGATCAAATTCCATTTCTCCCTTTGAAGTTAGGTGAACAACTACTCTTCGCTTATCGTTTGGATCTTCAATCTTTTCTATATATCCTTCAAGTTCCAACTCGTTGATCTGCTGAGTTACAGTAGCACGAGTGTGGCTCAAATGTTCAGCAATCGCTGATGGTGAAATATTCTCACTTTTTTTAATCATGATAATGATTCTTCCTTTTTGAGCTGAGAGTCCGCCCTTTGAAGTCAAAAGACAGGCCCGCTTTTTAGATAGGGAAGACATGGTATTTATTTTCCAGTGCAATCGATACATATAGCCTCCTGATATAATGTTAGTAACCTAACAACGTATTGTTAAATGATATACAATATAAAAATCAATTGCAATAGATTTTCAATAAGTTTTTTCCTCATTTTTGATAAGCTAGCAAAAATGAATGCAATGATAGATAAAATGCATTGTACCCCTTTCCTGTTTTTGTCCAGGATTAGGGTTGCAGTTCATATAAGTGATACCACTTTTCATTGCTATAAATTGCTTCAAAATAAATACGAAATAATCATAGTGATTTCGGTTTCAAATGTGTTGTTTATGTTACTTCACAGCGTAATTTTGTTAAATACGCCAAAATAAACGTACTCAATTTTAATACGAAAATAACACTATATTCAGGCTTCAAAGGCTAATGACTTTTGAGGCTTTTTTTGTTATAATCAGCACAAAGAATTAAAATTAATATTTGATAATTAGGAGGCTCAAGATGGCATCATCAATTGGAACAAGAATAAAAGAACTTAGAAAAAAAATAAATATATCGCAAGAGGACTTAGCAAATGAATTATATGTATCTCGTCAAACAATTTCTAAATGGGAATCTGACATTGTTAGCCCTGATATCAAAAACATTGAAATGATTAGTAAATATTTTGATGTCTCAGCTGATTATTTAATAAATGGAAAAGAAAATGGAAAAATTGCCAAGCAAAATAACATATGGATTTTTATTTGCTTATTTGTCGGAGTGATTATCATAGTTGGTACTAGCATATTGCTTATTATGAATAAAGGAAATGTATCTCCATCTTCGACTATAAATTTTTCCTACGAAATTGTTTTGATGATAATAGGATTATTATTTGTTTTTGGAGCAATTATTTATCTATTTAAGAGAAAAAAGTAAATATGTAAACAAATTTAGTCAATATTGAAAACATCGTTGTATAGATTTTTATTCTTGCTAAAAGTATTATTTAAATGTAATTACAAAACAAAGTTATTTGATGCAATAAGCATATGCAAGAAAGAAGGAAGAATGAAAAAAATAAATTTACTATCATTAATTGGTAGTATTGTAATGTGTGGAGTTTGCGCTCTATCATTTAATGGAACAGCAAGCGCTAATGATATAGATAGTATTATATCTAATGAAAATAATGTATCTATAAGACGTTCTAGTTATAAAGAAACTAGAGATAGTTCTTATGAAGCTATCGTCAGTATATTTGCTTATGATGGAAATCCCTCAAGCTCATCAAGTTCTTTTTTGAATTTTAATGGTCATGCATTTATAACGATCGAAAATTTAAATGCAAATTCAATAAAAGCAGGAAAAATGACTGCTTATGCTTATGAGACAGTTTCATTGAGTACTTGGGGGAATAAAAGTCAACATAATGGATTATGGTATAATTTGGAATCTTATTTTGCAAATAAGGGTGAATATGATGGAAGAGTATCTTTATCGAGATATACTACTAGTTCAGAGTTGGAAACACTAAATTCATATATTAATTCACATGATTCGTGGTCAGCATTTACTAATTGTTCATCTTTTGCAACAGGGGCATGGAATACTATATCATCAACTAAGTTATCAGCTGGTTGGATTAATACACCATCAAATTTAAAAGGATCTATCAAGAAGAATTCATATAGTATTAATAGAGCTATTGGATATAATAGTAATGTTGGATATTATACTGGAGATACATTTAATTATGTTAATATGAATTCAAAGAGGATTTTAGATTCTGAGATGGTTAATCCAAATAGTTTGTAAATTACATGAGGAGGAACTAATGAATGAATGGTAGAAAGAAAGTATTTATTATAGTTGCAAGTTTTATTTGTCTGTTTTCGTTATTTATTTTGGGTTTATCAATAATTAATCTTGCACAAAAACAATATGTTACTGGAGGTTTTTATACACTACAAGGACTTATCATTATGATTGTGATTTCAAGCCTTATATTTATTACTTCTATCGGACTTATAGTTTTACAACTTAAAAGAAAATAACTAACTGATAATGGAGTGAATTAAATTTTTAAGGTTTATTTCACTCCTTTTTTCTTAATAGAAAAGTGACTAAACTGTAATCACTCTTTAATCTTCGTAGTCCAATAGGAAACCATATCTTGTGGACTCATCATTTATTGTGAAAAATACTCCGTTTTTATATTAGTATTTCCAAAATTCATTAGAGGGAGATCTTTTTCGTTGTCAAAAATAATCAATTGACCTTGATCCATTGAATTTATAAAGTACTGATAGACACCTTTTCTAATATTATTAGAATTAAATTCTATTCTACCAACATCAGGACCAAGAGGTGGTGTATCAATAATAAAGAAGAAAGGCTTAATACTTGCTTTATCATATTGATACTATTAGGTGACATAGTAAATAATTTCTTAAATTTTATTGCATTCATATAAAATCATAATATATAATAATAGTCGCTGCGGCCATGGCGGAATGGTAGACGCGCACGTTTAAGGGGCGTGTGAGCAATCGTGTGAGTTCAAGTCTCACTGGCCGCACCATATAAGTAGAATAGGTTTGATACAAACAAGTATCAAACTTTTTTTCATAACGGTGGGGTTTGAACTCAGATGTTCTGACCTTTTTTTTATTTTACACATGGATAATAAAAGCTAAACTAGGAAAGAAAAGGAGATAATCCTTACACGATTTGCTGCAAAGGGCGCTAAAATTTTACACGATTAACACGATTAACACGATTTATATCTTTTAAGTATTTTGATATTTAGAGTGGTATATCTTGTAAATATACGGTATAACAAGATAGAAGATGATATATTTTGATAGGAGGAATACATTTCGGTATTATAATCAAAGCTATTAAAATTGCATTTGATTGTTATGTACAAGCTCATTTACCTTCTTTAATTCAGTCAACACAAAGTTTATATCAAGCTGGTAAGTATGGTAAAAGTACAAGTATTAAAATAGGCTGGTTTACTACAAGCTTTGAAATGGTATAATTTAATATGGAAATAATATATTACATTATTTTTATTATAACGTTGTTTTTCTACATTCTTTATTATAATAAGTTGAATTCAAAAATGGTAAAGATAATTAACGAGTGTGATGCAAAAAAGTTTGACATTTTTGCATCGTTACATACACTTCTTTTTATGATTTACACTATTATAATTATTGTTTACAATTTAGTCTTTTTATTTGTTTTTATGAATAAATATGGTGGCGATTGGAGATACATTGCTCCAACTGGAATTGTGTGTCTCATTCTTTTAGTGGTTGTTACCATCACTGGATTCAAGCAAAAAAAAATCATGTTAAATAGATATAGAGACAAATATAATATTGAATTGCATTTTTATGATCAAGTTAGTTATATTTCTTTATTTAGACATACTTGTATTATTATAAATGCGATTTTAATTATTAATATTATATCTATGATAATAAAATAACTAATTGATTAGAGTCCCCCCACAAGGAGGATTCTTTTCATTCCTACAGTACCGTTCGCCCCCACTTCCGTAATGCGCGAAGCAAGTTTTAGAAAATTTCAAATTATGAAAATGCTCTGCTACGAAAAAGTAGGACTCATAGGTTCCATCTAAAAGAACATAGTGTATCATATAAAAATATAAGAAGCTGAAAGCCTATGAATGCGTACAGTGTAGACTTTAAATTGAAGATTGTGAAGATGATTCTAAATAAACACATATCTAAAAAGTAAATCATGAGAGCATATACGGCGCTACGAAGACACAAAGACAATGTGTAGAAAAGTATCAAACAGATGGCATTAGTGGATTATTAACCAAAAGAAAAATAAGAGATAAATTTTCACCAATCAAGAAGTTAAAATAGAATGCTTAAAAAAAGGTTATAGCTCTGATGATTTCAAATACTTAAAAAAACAACGCTTAAATTATGAGTATAGTTTGGTCCATAAGTTCAGAGTTAAATACTATATCAATGACTTGTGTGAATATATCGGGATTAGCAGGAGTGGATACTATCGATGGGTAATGAGGATTGATGTTAAAACACCAAGACAAGAGACTAAAGAAACATTAAAAATGCTCATTAAGAATTATCATGCCATCCATCCTGAAAAAGGATATAGAGCATTAAGAAAAGATATATTTAATGATACAGGATGGATGGTATCAATCTACTTAATGTATCAGTGTTTTAGAGAAATGGGTGTTTATTCTAAAGCACGTACAAGAGCGTTTAGAAGGCCAAAAGGTGTCTCCGATAAGTTCCCAAATGTATTCATGGCGATTGGTCTACGACAAGACCATTTGAGAGAGTTTGTACAGATACAACAATGCTTACACATTATGGAAAGAAATATGATTTGAACTTTCACATCGATGTCTTTAATAACGAGATTGTAGGATATGACCTAGGTAATTATCATCATGGCAATGGTGTCATGAATCATTTAAGAAGTTTAGAAGATTTCTTACGTGTTAAAGAAAAAGAGGCTATGGTGATGATCATACGATTCTACATAGCGATCAAGGTAGAGTATATTCATCAGTTAAGTTTGAGAAAACACATAAAGACTTTCCTATAACCAGGTCTATGAGTAGAGCAGGAACACCTACTGATAATTCAGTCATTGAATCGTTAATATGATGGATCAAAGGAGACTTAAAACACTATCTAAAATTACATGACTTCAAAGCTATTAATAAAGCTATAGAAATCTATGTCGATTATTTTAATCATCATAGGGTAGCTTATAGATTAGATTATCTAACACCAGTAGAATACAGAACGATTGACGGTTTTAATTAAAAAACTATACATAAAAAATGTATGATAAAATGTAAGTAACAGGGATATAAAAATATCACTTTTTATTTGTTAGAGGTGGTACCTATGTGTCCCAAAAAATCATAGCAGTGCAGTCTTGTAGATGGATGCGGATTAGGATTTGGTGCAACGTATGCACTAGGAATTTCACACGCACTTGTTGGAGTATAAAGATATGAAAAAAATTTTTATAGCCATAGATTTAATAACCTTATTCTTTTTAGTTGTTTCTTATTACTGGTTCCATTGCTCATTTATATAATTTTGAGTGAAATAAATGATGAGTTTGAACAAAACGGATTTATGCTTGTTGCAGTCATTCTAGCAAGTATTTCAATTTCATGTTTAGTTGCAATCATAATATTAAATATTGTTATTTCTAGAAAAAGGAATTTAATATATTATTCTACTATAAAGAATAATAAAAATTATGATGAAGGCATTAAGCAATTATCTCATCTTTTGATAATACCACAATCAAAGTTAAACCAAAGCCGAACAATGCTATTTATTTCATATGCTTTAATGCTTCAAAAGAAATTTATTGATGCTATAGAACAATTTAATGAAGTAAAAGAATACGATTTAAAATTTAAATTGGGTTATTATCATAGTGTTTCGGCATCATATTATAAAATATTGATTTGTTATTATATAGAAAATCAAATTTGTTTAGAAAAAGAATTAAAGTATTTTAATGAACTTAGTGTATGCATGAAAGATACCCCTTATAATGGTATTCTGAATATTCATAATGAATTTATGAAAGTTCATAAATATTGGAATTACTTAAAATGGGCAGTAGAAAACTATATTTTTGACATATTGGAACTTTCTAAAGGTTTCTTATATTTCAAAAAAATATAAACTTTCATAACGCAGTTTGAAATTTCAAACTCGTTATATTTCATCTAAATATATTTATTAAGTTCGTGTTTTGTATATTCTGGCATACCCTTTGACCAAG
>JAQWCB010000023.1 GCA_028707375.1 Bacilli bacterium
GGATCGGGTAAGACAGCGTTATTAAGCATCTTGAGCGGGATGATTATCCCTGATGAAGGTGCCATATTTAAAAAGAAACAGCGCTTGTATTTTCGTCATCCGAGCGACGCGTTAAATGTCGGAATTGGAATGATTGATCAAGACCTTTCCCTAATCGATTCATTTACCGCTTTGGAAAATATTGTAATTGGAGTTGAACCCACTAAATATTTACATAAAATGACTATTGATTCCGCCCGGACAGATGTTGAAAAAATCAACGATAAATATAAACTCGGTATCGATTTAAATAAAAAGGCTTCTTTGATGTCGCTCCAGATGCGGCAGCGAACTTTGATTGCTAAATTGCTATATCGTCACGTTGATATTTTCCTTTTCGATGAACCTTTTTCATACCTGAATCCTGAAGAGGCAGAGAATTTTAAATTGTTGCTTTTGAATTTGGCGAACGATGGATGTGCCATTGTTATTTCAACAAAAAAAATAAGAGAGATACGCGATATTGCTGATAGATGTACCATATTGAAAGACGGAACGTGTCTGGGAACGGCAATCTTGAAGGATGCGAGCGATTGCGAAATCGAAAAATTGATGTATGGTCGCGAAGCTCTGCCCTGTTTAAAACGCAGCACGCCAAAGATTGGCCAGGTTGCTCTTTCAATTCGCAACTTATCTATGGTTGATTCTGAAACATCAAAAATGATAGTCGACAAAGCGAGCTTAGATATTTACGCTGGTGAAATAACTTGTATCTTGGGAATGAAAGATAGTGGAAATATTGAATTTCTTCACGGGGTAGGAGGCGTTGTTGCTCCTAGTGAAGGTCACGTTCTTTTACGCAATGTTGACCTTGGGAAAATATATAGTAAGTATAGATCATCCGGTCATAAGAAATATATTGGGAGCGTTGATATTACAGATATGGCTCTGGAGCGAAGAAAACTATTTGGCTTGGCTCAAGTGCCTGACGATGGTAGAAATTATGGAGTTATTTCTGGTTTTAACGTTCAAGAAAATATGATTTTACAAAGGTTTAAGGAGCCACGTTTTTCATCCGGTGGCTTTCTTCATTCGACCGAAATAAAAAATTACTCCAACTATCTTACTGACAAGTTTGAAATTTCCTCTTATGCGGATGAACCCGCTTCAAATTTATCTGAGTTGAGCAAGCAAAAACTTATGCTTGCTAGGGCTATTGACTATGCTTCAAGAATTTTAATCGCCGTGCGCCCCACTGGAGTTTTAGATTATCAATCCAGCATGGAAATTCGTCAGCAGCTCATCAAAAAGAGAGATGATGCAGGGATTGCTATTTTGCTTGCTTCTGATGATGTTGATGAAGCGATAAATTTTGCTGATCGTATCCTCGTGATGTACAAGGGAAGACTGATTGCTGACTTAAGAGCTGAAAAGGCTGAAGAAGAAAAACTTAAAATGTATATGGCGGGTCTGATTCAAATGAGCAATATGAAATTGTACGATCCAATAATGGTCGCTAAGAAAGTTAGGGTTTATCCGCGAAAAATTAAGACTAAATCAAATTCCGCATCGGATGTTATTACAAGGGGCAATTGCGATTACTATCTTAGAAGAATAATTCATAAGAAGATAATTTATCGTCACCGCGCCACTGATAAAATTGAATCTTCGGCCAAGAGCGATAGAATAAAGAAATCTTCCGCTTCTGATATTGTGCGCGGTAAGAAAAGAGCAAAGATTCATCCCATTCATGTCAAAGGCGATTCGAATCAGGAGAAAGTAGGATGAAAAATAAATCGAAAACTCGCGATTCCTATTTGCATGACAATGTGACTAAAGTATTGTTCAGTGATCACTTTATTCGCTTTTCTTCATCGTTTAGTTCACTCATTTTGGGAATCCTTTGCGGTTATATACTGCTGTTGATTTTTAATGAGGCTAATTCTGGATTAGCCTTGGAATATATATTTGTGACAGGCTTTTCTAGTTTAGCCAATGTGAATAGATTTATTTATCAGGCCGCTCCATTTGTGATGACAAGCTTAGCTTTTTGTTTTGCATATAAGGCCAAACAGATGAATCTTGGTGTCCCCGGACAGTTTGCTGTGGGAGGCTTTTGTGCCATCGTATGTGCCTTAATTGGTCTTCCTTGGCCCCTCAATTTGCTTTTTAGTTTTCTTGCTGGGGCTCTGTGGGGAATTTTGCCAGCCTTATTTAAAGTTCATTTTCACGTGCCGGAAATAGTTTCTTCCATTATGTTTGACTGGATAGCTGTTATAGTTATTTTTATTTTTCTTAGCAATATGCCATCAATGTTAAATTCTACACATTCCTATACAGCATCTATCGCTGAGATCAATGCTGGGGGGATGCTTCCTAGTTGGGGATTAAATAATTGGGATAGCAATTTTACCATTGCTATTTTTATTGCTATCCTTTTCGCCATAATTTGTTCGGTTGTTATCAATCGAACAAGATTGGGATATGAGATGCGCGCTTATGCTCTCAATGCTTCGATAAGCCAAGCCGCGGGTATTTCTCGAACCAAAATAATTATGACATCGTTTGCTATTTCGGGCGGTCTTGCCGGCATCGGTGGGGCTCTATTGTATTTAGCTCCATATTCTATTGGTTATAAATTGGATTATGCTTCTTTGCCATACGAAGGAATAATTGGCATCGGCACTTCAATTTTAGCTTTTAATAATCCGATGTCCTGCGTAGTGGTTGCTTTGGCTTTTTCGTATATCAACGCTGCGGGCAGTCGTCTTGTTGAATTGGGATATTCGAGCGCTAGCATCTCTTTTATTATGGGATCAATCATTTTCTTTGGCTCTTTTGGAGTCGTATTAAATAGATGGATTCGCAAGAGATATCTATTTCGTGCTTGGAAATATATGGTGAAAAAATGGGCACAGTGGGGTGAAAGAATAGCCGATATATCTAAAGGACAATACCATCCGCAAAAAAAGTCCAATAAAATGCACGATGCCATTGTCAAAATTGCTGATTCTCCGGCTTCCACTTATTATAAGGAAGAAGAGATTTCGACGAGTTTTATCAATTATAAAGATACTTCGCCTAAGAAAAAAAGAATTGTGGTCAAACTGCATATGGAGTCTGATGATTTGGAAGATTATAATCCCAATCATTACGCCAACGCGGATATTCCTCAATTGCGACGATACAAAGTGGAGAAAGGGGACAAATCATAATGAATTTTCCTGATTGGAAATTAGCTGGCGAAATTTTAGCAAGCTTCATTGCCTTGAGCGTTTCCTTTGTTTTGACATCATTTGGAGGCATGTTTAATCGCCGAGCCAAGATGACTAATATTGCACTTGAAGGAATTATGATTACCGGTGCGACATCGGGACTTTTTGTTACTTATGCTTGTACTAACATAGTCAGTCAAGGTTTTCCTTCACTCCTCGTTGTTGTTCTTGCGGTTTTAGCAAGTGGCAGTGCTGGGTTTATTTTTGCTATGCTCAACGCCATAGTAAAGATAACTTTTCACGGCAATCAATATGTGGCAGGCATCGCTATCAATATTTTGGGAACATCGCTTTTTGTTATTTTGGCTTATTTTTTAATCGGTCAAGATAATCTTAGACTTCCGTCTTTCGCGAGTATTACCGCCGAAACCTTTGGGGGTACAACCCGAAGCATCTCAGCATTTTGGGATGCCTTTCTTTTAACTGCTTTCAATAATTTGGCAACGATTACGGCACTTATTCTCATTCCTATTTCCTATTATATTCTCGACAAATCGCGTCTGGGCTTCCGTCTCAAGGCTTACGAAGAAAATGAAGTGGCATCTCGAAAACTCGGAATACCAATTAAGAAAACGCGATATACCTCGATAGGTATCGGAGGCTTCATTGCTGGAATCGGAGGTTTCTCCTTCCTATACGGATTAAAAGCTGCCTTCAATGGTCAGATTTACGGATATGGTTTTTTAGCCTTAGCCATCGTTTTAATTGGGCGTGAACAACCAGGACGAATATTGTTTACATCCTTGCTCTTTTCAGCCATCATCACTTTGGGCGATTATGCCGTGCAAATTTTCTGGCTTCCGAATTTTCATAATATTGTTAATGGAGACAAGATTTATTATCTTCTCCCTTACTTGTTAGTTTTAATCGTCTTAGCTTGGGCGTGTCGAAGACAAAACAAACAATTAGAAAATGTCAAGCAAAGCGAAGAGGGTAAGTAATCATCCTGCTTGCCTTTTTCTATAAAAATGCGACAATAAATGTTAAGATATTCAGGGAGAAAAGACGCGAATGAGATATATGATACAACTGGTCAAATCGGCTTCGGTTTCTATCGGAGGAAGATTGATATCTGAAATTGGCTATGGAGAAGTAGTTCTCTATGGTTTCAAGAGTCAAGATAACGAAAAGATTGTCGATAAGATGATAGATAAACTTTTGAAACTTCGCATTTTCCCTGACGATTCGGGAAAAACAAATTGCAGTATCAATGAAGTTCACGGTCAGCTTTTAGCCGTGAGTCAGTTCACTCTTTACGCTTCTGTTTGCGAAGGTAACCGCCCGGCTTTTAATATTTGTATGCCAAGTGATCAGGCTCGACACTTGAGCGAATATTTTGAGAAGCGATTGATAGAAAAATTCCCATCTGCGAAATTTGGTATTTTCCAGACCGATATGCAAGTCCAGCTGATAAATGATGGACCATTCAGTCTTATTTTAGATTCTGAGGAGTTGAATTATGAAGGATAAGATTCTTTTGGGCTTTTCTGGCGGTGTTGATTCTGCCGTAGCCGGATATTTACTTAAAAAGCAAGGATACGATGTGACCTGTTGCTTTATGCGCAACTGGGATTCGATTGCCAACAATGATATTTTGGGCAATCCTACTCTAAAGGGAAGTCAATGCTCTCAGGAAAAGGATTACGACGATGCCTTGAAAACCGCAGAGCAGTTGGGCTTACCTCTTTTGCGCGTCGACTTTATCAAGGAATATTGGGATGAAGTTTTTTCGTATTTTTTGAGTGAATATCGTGAAGGTCGTACTCCAAATGCTGACGTATTCTGCAATCGCCACATTAAATTTCAAGCCTTTCGCGAGTATGCCCATGCTCATGGATTCAATAAAATAGCTATGGGTCACTATGCTAAGCGCATCGATTTAGATGATGGTTTTGCTTGCTTGTATAAAGCGACCGATCTCAATAAGGATCAGTCTTACTTTTTAGCTGAAGTGACAGAGGAGCAACTCAAGGATGCGATTTTTCCCTTGGCGGAAATAAAAAAGCCTGAGGTGAGAAAAATTGCTGAGAATTTGGGGTTGACGATTGCCCATAAGAAGGATTCGACCGGTGTCTGCTTTATTGGAGAAAGAAGATTTAAAGAGTTTTTAGCTAACTATCTTCCGGCTCATCCCGGGAAGATAGTCGATATTGTTCATAAAGAGGTAATAGGGGAGCATACGGGGGTTCTATATTACACCGTCGGTCAACATCGCGGACTCGATATTGGTGGAATCAAGGGCTATAAAAACGAACCATTCTTTGTTGTAGGGAAAAATGTTGAGCAGAATATTCTCTATGTTGCGCAAGAGGAAAATCCTTATATGTATTCGTATAAGTGTCGATTGACCAATGTTAATTTATTGATGGAAAAAGCGCCAGAGGGTCTGATGGCGTGCAACGCGAAGTTTAGATATCGCGGCAAAGATATGCCAGTGAAATTTGAATATATTTCGAAGGATTGTGCATATTTATACTATCCAGGATATAAATATATAGCCAAGGGACAGATTGCTGTTTTGTATTTGGGGAATCGCTGTCTCGGCGGTGGTATTATTAAGGATATTCATGATAGCGAAGATAAAAGAATTACCATATAAGGTGGCTCAACCCATCGATTTAGATCTAGAGGATACATCTTGGAAAAAATGTGGGATCGACAATGTCCGTCACACGGCGCGCGCTATGATTATTGACAGTGACAAACTTTTATTTGTTCACATCTCGCGCCACGATGCATTTGGAAATATCGAATATATTGAAACTTCGGGCGGCGGAGTTAAAAAAGGTGAAGATTTGTTGACGGCACTAAGAAGAGAACTGAAAGAAGAACTCGGCATAGAGGTTAGTATTTTAGCTTATCTTGGTCAGGTTCGCGATTTTTACAATTTGATTCACCGGCAAAATATCAATGACTATTTTTTAGTCAAAACTGTTGGACACGGTTTAAATAATTTGACAGCCGATGAAAAGAATAGATGGCATCTAAAACCAGTGAGACTTAGCTTAACAGCAGCGCGGAAACATTACGATAAAATGTCAACTGCACGATTAGGATTTCTAATAAGTCAGCGCGAACGGCCGATTTTAGTTAAGGCACAGGAAATAATGCAAGACAATCAATTTTTAGTCAAGTAGACAAAAAATGATAAAAAGGAATTGTTTAACTCGATTTTTTATAATCATTGATGGTATGATTAATGCTTAATGGCATCTTATTCTTTATAGGAAAAGCAATTGAGAGTTAGATGGCTAGATTAAGACGGAAGATAATAGAAGAAGGAGAATGATGATGAATAATGTAGGAATGATATCGTTAGGATGTGCTAAGAATCGGGTCGATTCCGAAGAAATATTGAGTTACTTTGTGCGAAACGGTTACAATCTGGTATCGGATGCTAAATTAGCGGATATTATTATTATCAATACCTGTGGTTTTATTGAATCAGCGAAAAAAGAGGCTCTCGACACCATTTTTTCTGCCCTTCAATTAAAGAAAATAACAATTGTTATCGGTTGTCTAGTTGAAAGATACTATGATGAACTGGTGGCTGAAATTCCCGAGGTTGATCTGTTTGTTCGCATCAAGGATTATTCGCGTTTTGGTGAACTGCTTAAACCGATTTTGAAAAATGAAAAATTGCAGGGCGAGATCGAAAAGGATAAACGTATTCTTACTACTCCGAGTCAACAAGCATATTTGCAAATTTCCGATGGATGTAATAATTTTTGCTCCTTCTGCGCCATTCCCTATATTCGTGGTCGATTCCGTTCATTTCCATTCAAATTGTTGCAGAAAGAGATAGCGGATTTGGCGCAGACAGGAATCAAAGAGATAATTATCATCTCGCAGAATACTTCTGTCTACGGACAAGATTTAAAGGAAAAAATCAACATTTGTAACATTCTTAAAGAATGTTTAAAATATCCTACCTTCAAATTTATTCGATTGCTTTACTTATACCCGGATATGATCACGGATGAATTTATTCAACTGTATAAAGATGAACCTCGGCTTACGCCATATTTTGATGTTCCGATTCAGCATGTCAACGATCGTTTGCTAAAGTTGATGAATCGGCATGGTGACAAGGCTCTCTTGACGAATCTTTTCAATAAGCTTCGCACGATTCCGCGCGCAGTTTTGCGCACAACTTTGATTGTGGGTTTTCCGACAGAAAAGGAAAGTGAAGTTGATGAACTGCAAAAGTTTATCACCGATCATCCTTTTGATCATCTCGGCGTTTTTAAATATTCACGGGAGGAAAATACATCTTCCTATAACTTTGAAGGTCAAATAAGCGAAAGAGTAAAAACGCAGCGGTACAATCAATTGATGAAGGCCCAGTCGGCTATTTCATATCAATTGAATCAGAAACGTCTAGGTGAAGAGATGGATGTTGTCATCACTGGTTACGATTCTAAAAACTATTGCTATGCTGGAATCTGTTATTTATTTGCCCCCGATGATATCGATGGAAGAATATATGTGTATTCTAGTCAGCGCGAGTTAGAAATCGGGGAAATAGTCCGCGTAAAAATAGTCAATGCCGGAATATATGACCTCGATGCAGAAGTAATTTTTAATTAAGTATAGAAAGTCACTCGACTAATATAATATACTATTTTAATGAAGTTTAAATTGGCAGAGGTTTTTTATGTTATTTGGTAAGTATGTCAACAAATTTTATTTGAAATATTGGTACCACTTTATTGGTGGCATCGTTTTTCTTATCGTGGTTGATGTTGCTCAACTTCGTATCCCTGAACTGATTGGTAATGTTGTTTCTGTTTTCTCAAATGAGGATAGAGCAGGCGATTTATCAATCTTTTGGACTACTGGTTTAGAAAATGTCAATTCGTATATCTATTTTTTAATTTCTCTAGCCGCTGTCGGCGGAGTGATGTTTGTTGGCCGTATTTTCTGGAGAGTATTTATTAATAATCTTGGAGTGAAAGTTGAAAATGATTTTCGCACCATGCTTTTTAAACACGCCCTAGAGTTAGATGTTACCTATTATAATAAGCAAAAAACAGGAGCGCTGATGTCATATTTTAATAATGATCTCGAGTCGATCAGAAGCGCTTTTACCGAAGGAATTATTTTTCTTATCGATGGTGCCGTATTGGGAACGCTGGCAAT
The DNA here is from genome assembly GCA_028707375.1 of Bacilli bacterium. Taxonomy (GTDB): domain Bacteria; phylum Bacillota_I; class Bacilli_A; order RFN20; family CAG-288; genus Scatoplasma. The sequence goes on from JAQWCB010000023.1 coordinate 8,397, forward strand.
CATCAAGCTTTTTCAGATTGATTGGCGCTTGGCGCTCATCTCGGTTTTGCCACTTGTTCTTATGGGAGTTTGTGCAGGATTAATCGGAAAAGGAATATCTCAAAAATATAAAGACCAGCTCAATGCCTTTGAGAAAATGTCCGATTTCTCTCAAGAAAATTTTTCAGGTATTTCGGTTATTAAGGCCTTTGTTCGCGAGGGGCATCAGATGCGAGTTTTTGCTAAGCTCAACAAGAAAAATAAGGATACCAATATGGCTTACTTGAGACTTTCCATCATTCTCGATGCTGTGATTGACTTTTTGATTTATACAGTATTGATTGTTATTTTCCTTGGTGGCGGTTATTTGGCTATCTATGAACCTTCGTTTGATGTAGGAACTCTTACAACTTTTGCGGGTTATTTTGATTCCCTTATTTGGCCGATGATTGCCATTGCCTATCTTATAAATATTGTCTCGCAATCATATGCCTCCTTAAAAAAAGTTAACGAATTCTTAGATGCTCCTGTCACTTTGAAAGATGTACCCGAAGATAGTGCTAAGCAATTACCTCCAATATCGGGCGATATTACTTTCAAAGATTTTAATTTCAATTATCCTGATGCTAAAAATAACGTTTTAAGCAATATTAATCTGCATATCAAGGCGGGAGAGAATATTGGAATCGTTGGAAAAACTGGTTCAGGAAAATCAACATTTGTAAAAGTTTTACTCAAAATTTATAACATTGACGATGGTAAGATATTCTTTGATGGTAAAGATATCAACGAATGGCCGGCTAAAACGATTCGCGACAATATCGGTTATGTGGCACAGAATGCTTTTCTCTTTTCAGATTTAGTCGCGAATAATATTTCTTTCGGTCGTCCTAATACCAGTCAGCAGGAAATAGTGAGCGCTGCGGATTTTGCTTGTATCGATGGCGCTATCAGGCAATTCAAAGATGGATATAAAACGATTGTCGGCGAGAAGGGAACTACTCTTTCGGGAGGCCAACGCCAGCGTATCGCTATGGCGCGAGCCGTTATTAAAAATCCACCAATTCTCATTCTTGACGATTCGGTTTCAGCTGTCGATTCGGAAACTGAATCAGCTATTTTGCACAATATTCGGAAAATTCGACAAGATAAGACAACGGTTATTGTTTCCTCGCGCATTTCATCAGTTCAAAACGCTAATCACATCATCGTCATGGACAAGGGGAAAATAATCGGTTATGGTACCCACGAAGAGCTGCTGGAAAGTTGCTCTTTATACAAGATATTG
>JAQWCB010000024.1 GCA_028707375.1 Bacilli bacterium
CAATTGGTTCTGGCACAATTTGATCAGGACACTGGACTGATGGGCGCTAGCGGTGTTGCTTTGGATTTAATGAATAGGGAATAATTTTATCTTTTTTACATCCTAGTCACGTAATATATTTTGTATTTAACTATTTTTTCATAGATATTTCATTGTATTATTTCTATTTTATATATAGAATAAAATAAATTGTTTTGATATTTGGAGTTTTAGTGAAACATGAAAATCAGATTAAAAAAAATTAGCAAGTATTACTATGACCAGGGAAAATCGACTAAAGCTTTAGAAAATATTTCTCTAGATTTCGCAACTGATGGATCTTTTGTTGTCATCACTGGTGAATCTGGGGCCGGTAAATCATCATTGATTAAGGTTATTACCGGACTAGAAGAATATGACGAAGGCGAGATATTTTTTGATGATATTCCCCTGTCGAGTTTAAGCGACAAGCAGAAACAGCAAATATATGCTGATAATATTTCTTTTGTTTTCCAAGATTATAATTTAGTTGAGTCTATCTCTGGACTTGAAAATATAAATTTAGCACTGATAAAACAGGGAAAAAATAAAAAAGAGGCACAGTTAATTGCCACAAAATCTTTGAATGCTGTGGGACTAAATTCACAGATACATCAGCGCGTGTCAAAATTATCGGGTGGAGAAAGACAACGCGTAGCCATTGCAAGATCTTTAGCTTTGGATACACCCATCATTGTTTTTGATGAGCCGACAGGCAATCTTGACAATGAAACATCAAAAACAATTATTGATTTAATTGAAAAGATAGGAAAAGACAAACTTATTTTGTACGTAACTCACGACTATGATATCGTAAGCAAGTACGTTACTCGACACATTGTGTTATCGGATGGTCACTTGATAAAGGATGAACAAATCATCAAGCATCAAACCATTGATGATTCAATGGCAAAAAGACAAATTAAAAATCATAAATTTTCAGCTTTTTCTTATCTATATTCTACTTACTTGATAGGATTCAAGCGTTTTGGAAGAATGATTTCAACGTTTTTAGTTTTACTTTTTGCATATGCAGGAATTCTAGGTAGTTTCTATGGCTATGCTAATGGTGTCATCAGCAGTAATAATGTAGTGATTTTCAATACTGACTATAATCAATCACCAGTTTTTAATATGGGAAATGTAATATACAATCAAAAAAATACCATAGATGAAAAGCCTTTGACTTTTGATCAAACTCATTTCACCGATTACGGACGCGATTTAGATAGTGAATTTTCATTAATTTCTCCGGCTTTGAATGAAAAAAGTGAAGCCAATGGTGACTTGATATCACCAGAAGATGATTTGAATTTTATAAAATCAATTGATGTCACGATTCTTCCCTACTACGATGCTGATGATTCTATCAAGTTTATCTCGGGAAGTGACAATGAATCAAATTATATCAATCTAGTCATTCCTGAAAATATTGAAATCGATAGTTATTATTTTGATCGATTCCGCACTATCGCTGAAAATGAGTTTAGTATCTCCTGCCTCGATAGTTTTTTTTCAATGACAGATGATGAATTAGCTGAAGAATTGGCGATGCGTCCCAAAGCAAGTATCACTGGCTTATATTCATATAATAGCGACAAAGATGCCTCAGGTGATATTTATCTAATTTGCAATTTCAATTTTTTGAATCAGGTAAAAACATATGTGAAAAATATATATGGAACTGTTTCTTTTAACAGTAACATGTACTCAGTTAAACTTGCTAATTCCGAATTAACAATAACCAGCGACGATAAAGACATTACCGGTATTGCAAATCCCTTTTCCTATAGTGAAAATAGTTTCTTTGCTAATCGCTTATATTTATCTTCCGATTTAGAGAATAGCGATATCACAATTATGTATAAAAAAATGGAAATTCCACTTAGTTCGTTCAATGTTGAATATGTTGACTTTGGGATATCTACATCAAATTATTTTATTTATACCCCTGCCTTGAACGACACGATAAGGAAAATGGAAATCACTTCTACTTCTTATTTTCCCACGGCTTCAGTTGCTATTCAGCAATACGACAAATATAAGGATGATTATCCTCGAATGTTTTGTCCGCCGCGAACCAATTCTAATTTTATTGATTATAGCCTCAATATTCTTAGTGCTCCAATGATTGAGAGGGTTGGATATTTAAGTCTATTTGTCATAATATTAGCCGCTATTATACTGATTGCTTTTTTAATAAAGTCGATTATCAATCGCTTTTACTACCGCAAATCCTATGATCAAAAAGTATTACATTATATCGGATACTCTTTCAAAGATATTGTCGTGATAAATCTCATTGAATTTTTAAGCCTTTCCTTCGTATCAATTATTATCGTGTGCGCGCTTTTTTTAAGTCTCGTCCCCAAAGCCTTTTTGATTTTTAGCACTAATTCATGGCTGCTTATTTTGGCCATTATTTTTAGTATCTTGTGCGCGGTACTCTTTGCTCTTCCGCGAAGAAAGAAGGCAAAATAAATGATTAAGGTCAATGGTGTTTCCAAAACATACAATAAACATAAGCACAATGCAAACACTGTTTTGCAAAATACATCTATCCAACTTCCAGACACTGGTTTTGTCTTTTTTGTCGGTCGTTCAGGCTCGGGAAAATCAACCATTCTAAATGCTATCGGTGGATTGATTTCCTACGAAGGTGAAATCCTTTTCAATAATGAAAAGGTTGAAATCGAGAAGTATCGTCAGCGAAATATCGGTTATGTTTTTCAAAATTTCCTTCTTTTTGAAAAGGAATCAATCCTTGATAATATTCGTATTCCGTTAAATTTAATTGGAATATACGATGAGGACGAAATTCGTTCACGAACGGCAACTCTGTTGAAGGCAGTAGATTTAGATGTGAATGTTAAACGCCGAGTGCACGCTCTTTCCTTGGGGCAGAAGCAACGTGTTGCTATTGCTAGAGCCCTGGCGAGCAATCCACAAATCATTCTTGCCGATGAGCCAACAGGAAATTTGGATTCAAAGAATTCTATCATCGTGATGAATATTCTAAAGAAATTATCGGTGAATCATTTAGTTATATGCGTTACTCACAATCTTGGAATAGTTAATAAATATGCTGACCATATATATGAAATTAAGAATAAACAACTAGTTGGGCTCAACAAAGATGAGGCAAAAGAAATAAATGAAGCAAATATAACACAAAATATTAATGTTGCTAAAATGACTAAAAAAGAATTTGCCAGCGGTGATTTTTTGGTGAAATTATTCTCACAAGACCGCGGTGAAAATCAAAAGCAGAGCGAAATACAAATTATACGGAAGGAAGGCAAAATTCTAGTTGTCGGTGATAATATATCCATCGCATCAAATGAAGAGATAGAATTGGAAGATGCCACTGAATCTAATACAAGTGTTGAAGAGTTGGATGAAGCGCTAGCTCAGAGTTCATCTAAGGATGCAATTGATTTAAATTTTGAAAATATTAAGAACAAGAAGACTTTTAAGGATTGGTATATATATAAATCTTTTATTTCTTTTTTCCGGAAAAATACGAGAAATTTTAAATCATTTTTATTAAGCTTTTCCAACGCACTTTTTCCAATCGTAATCTTTATTCTCTTTTCGCTAATGATAGGGCAAATCAATGTTTTGACTAATGAATCTCCACTCGAATATCACGAAAATTTTGTTACTCTTTCCAACCGCGAATCAAACGGATCGATGTTAACACCAAATGATTTGGCAAATATTATGAGCGATCCTGAGTCTCATATTGTCGGAACGCGAAAAGTCGATCAAATCATGCAATACAGTGGTGATTCAGGTTGGGATATGCAATATTATCTTGATCTTGAAAATTTTAGTTTCCTCGATAATATTATTTCAAATATCTCTTGCGATAATAATGTTAACCTAACCTTTAACATCAGCGATAATCAGCAATATTCTTCCTTTGATATTGCTGATCAATTAAATGAATACAATTTAGCCGATAATGAATTGTTGATTGATAGATCACTGATAGATCAAATTGATAAAAAGCTAAATAATCCGACATTCATCTATCAAGAGAGTATTGATGATGCCATTCTCAATTCACAGATTTCAATCAACATGACGGCTGTTGATAATAAATTTATTCCCGTAAAATATAAGATAGTTGGCATTGTCGATACTGATTACCCTTCTTTTTACACTAATAGATCAACAAATTATCAGATGAGTTACTACCTTCGCAACAATTTATACATCAAGTACTCTTTTTCTGTCAGTGATCTTCCAAAGTTTTTTGGGTCCTTTTTTGATGATATTTCATTCAAGGAATTTAATGATGTTAAGAATGACCCCAATTATTTATTTGTTGGGCCAGATGAGAATGAATATGAGTGGAGCAATGAGGAATTACCTCTTCCGCGGATAATTTTGTCAAAGTCCCTTATGAACTCTCTTCCCCTCTCGGGAGACTTTTTATCGAATTTTAGCATCTTACAAAATGGATATATTGATGATAATACTGATTCTGAGTCCAAAACTTTTTTCTTCTACGACTTTAATCAGGATGATACTGATTATGATTCATCTCTTTTCGCGTTATTCAATTTGATGTCTCTGACCTCAAAACAATATAATCTCCCGACTTATCCTAGCAATATTAAAATGGTTGAAGGAAATTTACCATCGCAGAGCGGTGATTTGATTTTGCCATTTTCCGAAAAAAAACTTTTCCCTGATGAAGTATTCAACGATGATTCATTTCAAATTTCTTATTTGCCAAAAAACGAATTCAAAATCACTGGATTTTACGACGATTCTGCTCTCGAATCGAAAAGTCCATACACATCGCCCACTACGTATTTAGCTTCAAAATTAACCGAGATGAATTTGGATTACTACGAATCGCCGGCGGAATTATTAGATGGTCCTACGTATATTTTATCTGATGATGTTGAGGCCACCATTGATTATTTTGCCCAAAATACTTCCTATCCTTATAAATGTTACTCCTACGATAAATTGTATACAGAATATAATTCCAATGCGCTAAACGATTTGTTGTTCTCGTTTGTTCAGGCCATTATAATCATCCTGGTTATTTTCCTTGTCATAACCATTTTGTCCAATATCTCCTTTGTTAACAAAAATAAATACAATTATGGTATATTGCGATGCCTAGGTTTTTCGAAATGGAAGATAATAGCTCAAAATTCATCAGATATACTCGTTTCACTTTTTTATCATGCTATCATTCCTTGTGGTGTCATCAGCATTTTGATGGGGTTATTCCACGTTTATACACTAGGAACAATATGGTCGCTCGTTTTCTTTGTTGGCTATATTATAATTATGTTATTTACCTCGAATTTACCCCTTTTATTATTGCTGCGCAAGAAGCCAGTTGAAATAATAAACTCACTCAATTAGCAAGCGAGAAGTTAACCGAAAGGAGACAAGATGAATATTAAACTTAAACAAATAAATAAGTATTACTTCGATCACGGAAAATCGACAAAAGCCTTGGAGAACATCTCGCTGGAATTCAATACTGACGGCTCATTTGTTGTCATAACTGGCGAATCCGGAGCAGGAAAATCTTCATTGATTAAAGTGATCACGGGTCTTGAGGATTACGACGAAGGTGAAATGTTTTTTGATGATGTTTCCGTTTCAAGCCTCAGCGAGAGTAAAAAGCAACATATTTATTCTGACAATATTTCATTTGTCTTCCAGGATTATAACTTGATTGAATCAATCTCAGGTCTACAAAATATTGTCCTTGCTCTAATCAAACAAGGAAAGCCAAACAAAGAGGCAACTGAACTGGCCGTTAAGGCCCTGAATGATGTAAGTTTGAATTCACAAAAGAATATGCGTGTTTCAAAATTATCTGGAGGGGAAAGACAGCGCGTAGCAATTGCCCGCAGTATTGCACTCGATACGCCTATTATCGTATTTGATGAGCCCACCGGTAATTTGGATAATCAGACTTCTAAACAGATTGTTAAAATAATATCTAAGATTGCAAAAAATAAGCTTATTCTTTATGTAACTCACGACTATGATATTGTTGAAAAATACGTGACACGTCATATTGTTCTAGCCGATGGAAATATTATTAAAGATGAAAGGATTCGACAATCTCAATCATCGGAATTTCCACAGAAGACTGTCATCAAAAATAATGAACTCTCATTTTTTTCATATCTGTATTCAACTTATCTCATCGGTTTTAAACACGTGGGACGATCGATTGCAACTTTTATTGTTATGCTTTTTTGTTTTACCAGCATCTTTGGTAGCCTTTATCTTTTTGGCATATCAACAACTGCCATCGGTGGTATATTTAGTTCCAACTACTTCAATCGCACTGAATATCACATGGGAAACGAAATTAAGAATTCCAAAGTTAATTTAGATGATCAGGATATCGAATACGCAGGAGAACACTATATTGACTATGGAAATATTCTAGATAATTCTGTTTCAATTTACGAAGTTGAAAATAAGAAAATTTCTTTCGAGGGTCGCAAAATTTTTGCTATTCCCTATTTTGCTGACCAATCAAGTTTAGTTAGAGCTGATGATAACAGTGATGGTATTTCCATCTACATCCCGGATTCGTGGGATGAATCAAGTTATTATTATAAAAGTTTAAATGATATTTACGCCAAAGATATAACAATAACTACTGAAATATGGAATCGACTTTATAATAGCGACAATCAAAGACTTGTAAATATTGCGAATACGATCGATGAAATTCAACTTCACACTAGGATAGCCAAAATATATAGTTATGATACAACAACTAATAACACCTCAAACATTTATGTCCAGATGGATGCAGATAAGTTGAATACGGTTCGCTATTCCATCCTTCATTCCCATGATTATTTGAATATATCAGATGATTACGATCAAACTTTGGCCACTAATCTTCAAATTTATGATTCGAATCAGCAGGGACTTGATCGTATTGATTCTTTTTATATCGATATTGATGAAACAGCTAATTTTAATTCACTTTTTTTGTCATCAAATCTAGAAGGAAAGGACATATCTATTCACTATAAAAATTTAACTTTGCCCCTGAGTCTATTTGATACATCTTACACCATAAAAGTTGATAATTCTTTTTCCATGACAAATTTCGGTTTGCAATCAGTCATTGCTGCAAATAAGATTGAATCCACAGTCTATTTTCCAACTGTTGATATGGCTTTGTCTAATTATGAAAGTCTCAGTCCAACAAATAGTCGCATGTTTTATCAAGCAAGTCAGGATGCTGTTACCGATTACCACATCAACTTGAGAAGCGATAATCATACTATACGAATTGCTTATCTTATTATTTTTTGTCTCATTTTATTCTCTATTTTTGTTGTAGCCTTTCTCATTCATCTTATTATCAATCGCTTTTATTATCGAAAGACATACGACCAGCAGGTCTTGAGTTATATCGGTTTTTCTTTTAAAGATATAGTTATTGTGAATTTAATGCAGTTTATTATGTTAGGCATTCCCGCCATCGTTGCTGTCTATATAATTTATATGGTCCTCACTCCTTATGCCAGTTTGGTATTTATGTCGAATATATGGCTCCTTGTTCTTATTATTTTAATATGTCTAGCATGTGCTATTCTATTTGGACTTCCCACGCGAAAGAAGGTAAGAGAAAATGATTAATATTGATAAGATTACAAAGATTTATAATAAGAATCGCCTCAATAGAAATGTCGTTTTACGCAATGCTTCTCTTGAGCTTCCTGATACCGGATTTGTCTTTTTTGTCGGTCGATCCGGAACTGGTAAATCAACCGTGCTCAACGCCATCGGCGGGCTCACTTCCTATGAAGGCAGTATTCTTTTTGATCACAAAAAGGTCAATATTGAGCAATATCGTCGCCGAAACATTGGATATGTTTTTCAAAATTTTCTTATATTTGAAGACCTAAGCGTTTATGAAAATATTCGTATCGCTTTAAACCTAATTGGTATTTACGATAGCGACGAAATACATTCTCGAACACGAATTCTCTTAAAGGCCGTTGGTTTAGAAATAAATCCATCACGTCGGGCTGGAGCATTATCGCTCGGTCAACGTCAACGAGTTGCTATCGCCCGTTCGCTAGCTAGCAATCCAAAAATCATTTTAGCCGATGAACCTACTGGCAACCTTGATTCTAAAAGTTCAATCATCGTCATGGATATTTTGAAAAAACTTTCTATCAATCACCTTGTCATTTGTGTCACTCACAATTTGGGATTAGTCAATAAGTATGCGGATATGACTTTTATGATACAGGATAAACAATTGGTAAATTTTGATAAAGAGTCATCCGCTAATATTTCCGAAGCACAAGTTAGTAAAAACATCAATGTTGCCGATATGAAAATTGATGAATACAAGGATGATAACTTCCTGATTAAGTTATATACACAGGATTCTATTAGCGACAGTGAAAATAATAATGAACTTAAAATTATTCGACAAAATGGAAAAATTCTTGTTGTCGGTAGCAATATATCCGTTGCATCAAAAAATGAAATTATGTTTGAATCTGATAATAGTGTAAACAAGAAAAAACGATCGAATTCAGAGGCGATTGATCTTAATTTCCCCTCAAGACATGACCGAAAAAGTTTTAAGGATTCAGGTTTTTATCAAAATCTTCATAAGAAGATAGCAACTCGTCCGACTTTTAAATCGACATTAAATACTTTAGCAAACATCATTTTTCCAATTGTTTTGCTCATTATGTTTAATATTTTGATTGCCCAAGTCAATTCTTTGAATACGACCAATCTTATGCCACTTAACGATCATGCGGTGTTCGTGATCAATAGTGATAGAGATGATACTTCCTACGATTCAATGAAGTATTTAGATTTACTAAACGATAAAGACTCTGGTATTTTTGATTATCTTTCCATTGATCCAGGCTCGATTTCTTCAAGCGAAATCATTTCCACTGATCAAATATCTTATATTAATGATTTTGATTTCACAAAAGATATAATTTCTGATACCTCGATTGATGATAATCAGTCTATTAGGTATATTGTTAGGAATTATGCTGATTATCGTGATATTATTCCCGATAATTCTCTCCCAGTCTTGCAGGATGATAATCAGATTTACATAACTACTGCAATTAGGAATAAGATAGAAGAAAGTCTTGATCACCCAGTTTTTGCTAATCGAAAATCTTTGGATGAGACTTTAATTGATTCAAATATCGCTATTCACTATTTGCGATATGACCAAAGATACGCTAGTCAATATTTGCAAATCAAGGGAATAATATCATCGGATATTCCAGCCATCTTTGCTAGCGAATCTACGTCAATGAGGCTTAATCAAATATCACAAACGCAAAGTGCTCACACTTTAAATATGCTTGACACCATTTTTACTGATTACTCTTTTGTAGAATACGATGAAATAAAAGATGATCCTAATTATCTTTTTTATAACTCCGACCATTCAATTGTCCCCAGTCCCGGCGATGCAGAATCAGTATCGGATGATGTTATTTTTTGCTATTTCTCTATGCCAGCGATTAGATCATTCTCTGATACTTATTTCATGAATTTTCAATTTAGTCAAGAATATTATATTGAAAATATACAGAATCCCGATAAAAAAATAATATGCTTCCGTGATTACTTGCGAAGTGATAACAATGAGTCAG
>JAQWCB010000025.1 GCA_028707375.1 Bacilli bacterium
ATGTGAACAAATACTTCAATTACAAAAACAAGAACAAGCGAGAACAAAAATATGGCTAAAAAAATATAGGGATTCATTTCCTAACTCCTAAAGTTTAAGTCTTAATTTGTCAGAGATTCTTTATATTTATATTTTACCACGTCTTTTTATATAAAAATAGTTATTTTTTGGGAACTTTTACACCTTTTGATTGATACATATTCGCATCAGCCTTCTCAATAACGTCATGCAAAGAATAATGATCACTCTTTTTAATTGAAACTGCCCCATAGCTAAATTCAATGTTAGATATCCCATTGAAAGCATTGTTATTTAAACATTCTTGAACTTTTTTCATTCGCTGCATCGCACTTATCATCGTGCTATTTTTTAATAAGATTCCAAATTCATCACCACCGTATCGTCCACAGTCATCTTGAGGCTCAATATTTTGACGCAGAACATCAGAAAAGAATGACAAAGCTTTGTCGCCAACTAGATGTCCATAGGTATCATTGATTTCTTTAAAATTATCTAAATCAATCATCACAAAAACTAATTCTTCATTTTCCTTTAAAGAATTCATACTAGATTCAAGCGTTTGCAAAAAGGTATCGCGGGAATGAATCTTGGTGAGACTATCATATTCAATCACATAGTTCATCCGGCTCTTAGTTATGAAATATTCAAGAATCATATTGATCTCATACAAAATATATTTGCATAAAGCGATATCACTCTTCTTGAATCTTCCCTTGCCAACTGTTGTAAGATTGACAACTCCGTATACTTTCTCTTCAAAATAAATAGGAGCCATCAAAGTTTGACATACAGGATTGGACTTATCTTTACTTTGCTTCGCATCATTTTCATCGTAAAGTGAATAAAATGAGGATTGACTGTCAACAATAGCAACATCTCGCATTTTATTGTGCAAATATGAAAAACATTTCTCGGTTGGAATAATCTTTCCTAACAAATTCTTGTTAAGATTATGAATAGCGACAAAATGCATCTGATCAGGCTTCTCTTTATCTATTATTAAGAAGCTGCCTTTCACAGCAGACGGAAAAAGAGATACTAACATTGTCAGTATCCGATCATAGATTTCTTTATCACTGTTACAATTACGAAGCTGCGATGGTAATTTTGCAATTCTTGATCTTACAGCTCGATGGATTTTTCGCAGAATGTTTTTTCGAACAATAATCACAAATTCAACGATAGCAATTATACAAAAAACAATAAAAAGGTTCCGAAAAAGTGTCACAAACCCCATCTCCTAAATCGACTTATTATATCACAAAATAAATAAAAGCAATAAAAAAATTAGAGTTGCAGCATTTAAGCGCTTTTTTACTAAAAATCGCATAATTTTTGAATTTATATGATTTTACTCTTTCTTAAATCCTTGTGTAGATACAAAACCTTATCCGCCATTTCTATTATTTGGCTGGCCGAATACTGCCCATCGCTATAAAAAGGGAAAAGACCATAGGTAAAGGAAAGATGAACATCCTTGGGGGCTACTGACTCCTTGAGTTCGTGACGCAAGCGATGCAATTTTTCGTGGACGCTTTCCAAATTATCCGTTTGTAATATCAGCCCAAATTCATCGCCGCCATATCGCCCACATATATCTTGCTTGGTTAAAATACTTTTTATTTTAGCTGAAAAAAATTGCAAAGTCTTATCACCGACAATATGGCCATAGGTGTCGTTAACCTCTTTGAAATTATCTAAATCGATGATGACAAAAACATAGGATTCCTGCGGAGAATTATTTTTGGCACAAGCGTTGAGTTGCTTTAAAAATTTCAAACGTGAATTTAATGAAGTCAATTGATCGTAATCAATAATCTTGCTCTTCTCGTCAATCATTTTATAATATTCCATAATGAAATTGATCTCATCGCTGATATACTTGGCCAATTCAACATCTTTTTTCTTAAAAGTTCTTTCCTTGTAACCGCAGATATAGAGCAGACCATAAACCGTACCAAAAGAGAATATGGGAATAACTATCGCTTCCTCTAGACAATTGTCACTGTCTTTGCTAGATTTTAAAAATTTAGCCAACATCGGATGGTGAATTAATATTGCACTGTGAGATATTTTGTCAAATTGAGCTAACAGCAGTTCACTTTTAAGAACTGAGATGCCACAATATTCACTGCTTTCACCTGTTTGAGCAACAATTTTCAACTTATCTAAGGAATCGTCATCTTGAATTTTTAGAATAACATCATCAGCGTGAGTAAAAAATTTGAGAATCATCTCAACAAACACTTTATAGAAACTCGAAGGTTCATTGTCCTCGTGTATCCTATCCATCAACTCCGCCATTTTTCTTCTAATATATAAATGTCGTCGCTTCAAGATAAATCGTCTGCCCACAAGAAAAGTTTCTATCAATACCAATATAGCCATGATTACAATTATGGTTATCAAATACTCCATTTTTCATCTCCTGAACTCACTGTTTTCCTAACAGTAAGTAAATCAGCGCTCAATATTCGTTATACTTTTTAGCCTTTCCGCGAACAGCATCAACTGGATAGTGCTCATCGTTTATTTTTAGCTTTTTTTCTATTATATCATCTATATCAATACTATATCTATCCGCCATTAATATTCCATAAATAAAAACATCAGCCAACTCCTCTTCAATCTTGTCAATTTTGTCTTCACACATTAAATCCGTACCTGACCACTGGAATATTTCCAGCAGTTCACTCGCCTCCAAATTTAAAGAAATAGCTAAATCTTTACCTGTGTGGAACTTTTTCCAGTCTCGATCATCGCGAAATTTTACTATTTTCTCACGCAATTGTTTGTTCATATATTCACCTCTTGTAATAATATTATCACACTGCATATAGCATATTTCATTAAAGATTGACAGCTGGCAATCTTTAATGTATTATTAAGGTACCTTATAAAAGGAGATAACTTATGACCAGCGAAGAAAAAATTATTGATTTAATAACGAAGATTAATCGTGACATTGTAAGAACGGGAGCGTGCCATTGTCACAACGATGGTCGCTTGCGCAAAAAATATAATTTTGGTCACGATATGCGAGCCACTTTTAATCCGATGGTAAAAGATACTTCATCCACAAACGACGAAGATGATAATAAGGCTTCGCAATTTGAAAATAATTATCGCCGACGCTCAGTGGAGAGAGATTGTTGTCACGGCAAACGTTTTTATCAGGGACGAGGATTTGGACACGGTCGCGAAAGACTCTTGACCGTCATAGGTGAGAAGCCAGGAATTTCTCAAAGTGAATTATCGAGAATTTTTGATATTCGCCCTCAATCTTTATCTGAAATTGTAAATAAACTCGTTTTAGATGGTTTTGTTAAAAAAGAGATTGATCAAAACGATAAGCGTGCTACCAATTTATATTTAACCTCGCTTGGAGAAAATCAAGCCGAGATATTTCGTTGCTCACACGAGGAGTTTGCCTCTAAATCACTCGCTGAACTATCGAAGGATGAACAATCTAAACTCATTGAACTGCTAGAGAAAATTAAATTGTAGTTTGGGGAGTGTTCGCGGTAGTCTTTCTTTTATTTTTAACAAAAAGAAACACGATTAAGGCCGCTCCAAAACATGAAGTAGCGTAAGGAAAGAACGCACCATTATTTGTTGCATCCATCAACATTCCAATAAGAATAGGAGTAACCGATTGAGCAACCATTGAAGCCATATAATATATGCTGGTATAAGTCCCAATTGTTTTTTGCGTTGAAAATTCTACAATCATTGGGAAAGAGGCCACATTTATCATCGCCCATCCAACGCCGACCAAAGCAAAAACAATGTATGCAGCTATGGTTAAAGTATCAAAAAACATTCCCGTAGCAAAGCAAGCTGTACATATAATAATTCCGATAACAATCGTCAATTTTCGTCCAATCTTGCTCACTAGCATTCCTGCAGGAATAAAAGTGATGAGCGAAAAAATAATCAAAAGAGTCGATGGCAAAGAATAGCCCGAACTATTTAAGTTTTCAGAGCAATATGTCGACCAAAAGGTGTTAACTCCATTAAAACCCATAAACCAAAAGAACTCGGCACAAATAATGAGTATTAAGTTGATTTTATCTTGTTTGGTTAACTTACCTGAATTTGATAGATCAGCTTCGGTCTCCGACTGTTTTTCGCCTCTTTGCATGTCGTCGTGCATCTCAGTTTCAATCTTTTTTTCATGAATATTAAAATATAATATAGCGAGTGCAACCAACATTAATATTGAAGTAATAACAAAAGGCCAAATCAAATTTATTGAGCCTGTTGAAGGATCGAAATATGTTTGTTCGCCCGTATTTGTATCAATGACACTCTTAAAGATAAAGGGAGTAAGCATAAGCAATATTCCCCCAAATATGCCACCGATGTATCCGACAAAATTAATTATTCCATTGGCTTTAGCCCTTAGCGGCTTAGGAGTGCAGTCCGGCATCAAAGCAACTGATGGTGCTCGATACATCATCATAAAGAAAATGACTAATCCCATCGATACGATAACTCCCGCCAACGAATTCCAAAGATAACTAAGTATGATAAAAGGAAAAATAACGGCCGAAGCAAACATTCCAATAATTATAAACGGCATTCTTTTCCCACGTTTACTATTCGTCTTATCTGACATTTTGCCAAAGATTGGCAACATGAATATAGCCGCCACATTGTCCATCGCCATAATAACCCCAATGATTGTCTTGTAATTACCCGGACCAAAATTACTCGCAAATAACTTAGCAAGAATCAAGGGGCACTGCATATTGTAGACATACCATAGCAGAGTAATAGAAAAAAAGGCAGATCCAATTAAAAAAGTCCTTTTATAATTCAATCGCAAAGGTTTTTGACGAAAAACATCTTCCGTTTCATTCATAATAAAATTTTCCTCTGTTTTTATTGTATCATGAAAAAAAGATATCACAAGTTTTTTCTTTGACGATCAAAAATCAATTCAATTTTTAATTTTAATTATTTACAACATCAAATAGTTTTTTCTCAAGTTCATCTACTGTCTCACATACATTTCCAGGATTTATTGAATTCAATCTCTCAAAAGTATTTGTATGATTGAAAGTAACAGATAAAATATCCACTTTGGCCTTCCGACAGGAAATAACATCAGCCACCGAATCGCCAATATAAATTACATCTTTAGGTTCAAGTGAATAATCACGGCATAGTTTAGTCAAATTTTTTTCCTTATTTACACCTTTAGGTGAACCATAATAATATCGATCAAAATAAGATATTATTCCCAATTTATTTAAGCTTATTTCTGAAGTCTCCTTCGATCTCCCCGTCAAATATACGATAGTCTTGCCCTCTTTCTTCAATCGATCGAGGATTTTAGTTATTCCAGGAGTAATAAAAAGATACTCATCGTGATATTTTTCGTAAATTTCAAGGTATCGAGCAAAGGCTTTTGCGCCTTTTTCAGGGCCCAACATCATAGTGAAGATTCCATCTTCGGTCGGTCCCCAATATTTATTTAAATCTTTCTCCTCAGCTTTTATGTCATATTCTGAGCAAACCTCGAGAATAGCCTTGTTAATCAATCGGAAAGAATCGGCTAACGTTCCGTCAAAATCAATCGCAACAATTTTCTTCATAATATTCCCCCTTTGATGTGTTCCTTAGATATCTTAGTAAAAACTTCTAACAAAAACAATGATTGTGAAAAAAATAAAAAAAGCTGAACTACTCAGCTTGCTTATTAAAGATGGTGCCGTCAGGTGTAATCGAAACGCCGACTGATGCTTACAAGGCAACCGTTTTACCACTAAACTATGACGGCAAACAAGAAAGGCATTATTACACTTTCTTTAAAAAAACTTCCGTTTGGGGAAGTACTTTCAACACAATGGTGGGTCTTAATGGGCTTGAACCATCGACCTCGTCCTTATCAGGGGCGCGCTCTAACCAACTGAGCTAAAGACCCGTATTAATCCACGCTTATTAATAGTACTAATTGCCATAGATAATGTCAACACTTTTAACTAAATTTAATCAATTTTTGTCTGATGCTTTTCCTCTGCTTTAATTATAGCCACTAAATAACCAAAATACTTAATCTCAGCCCATTCTTTTGTATCTTTGACGCAATTCAGCAGCCTTTGTTTGAAAGCTATCATACTGCAAATTCTTCTGAATTTCTTTTTGGGAAAAATAAGTGATTTTGTCTTTCCCACTGCTTTTAGCTTCGTACATTGCCATATCTGCCAAGTTAATCAATTTGTCGCGGGGAATATTGTTATCAGAAAAATCCACACCGAAATATCCAACTGAAAAAGTTGGAGTATATTTATTTATCCGCAATTTGACTAAAAGCGAACATAATTTTTTTATTGTCGCCTCCGTTTGCTCCTTAGTGTACTCATTGGTAAAGAACATAAATTCATCGCCGCCAAAGCGATAGAATATTATATTTTTATTAGCGATGTCACGAATCATTATATTTCCAATATCGTGAAGCAATTTGTCACCGCGCTGATGCGAATACGTATCGTTGACATACTTAAAATTATCTAGGTCCATAAAACCTATATAATGTTTCCCTTCACGCGCTTTTTCTAAATGAAGATTAAAAGTAGTCCTATTAAACAATCCTGTGAGCGAATCTTTATATGAACACGCAATCAATTCTTCATAATTAACTCCAATATTGTCCATCATACTTAAAAAGCCAAAGATAATTCCCTTATCGACAAAGCGCAATATTTTCAATCGCAAGATATAGGTCTTCCCATCTTTCTTGATAGGAATATGTACTAAGGATGACTTGGAATTAGAATTAACTTCCCTTATCAGTGATTTATATAAATAATCTGCTCCCTTTGTTTCACATATTTCCGAAGAACGATTAAAATAACTAAAAAGCAAATTAAAATTATTGATATTATCAATGTTTATATCTTTAAAATTATTATACATTGTATTAAATGGGGCTTCCCACAAGGATTCATCCTTCTTTGAAATATCGATAAAAAAGGTCGAACCTTCAAATTCTTTTAGGAAAACATCATTCAGAAGATCAATATTTCTATCCCTGAAAAAAGAGTGGTATGTATTGTTCATATTTGTCCTTTCGAAAAAGACGAATCTTTTCGCACAAGATATATTATCATATTTTTAACTTTTATAAAAATATTGATATGTAAATTGGATACTCATGGACTCCACACTGATAAATTTCCATAAAAAAATGAGAGATTCATCGATGATATCTCTCATCTTATTTTTTTGTTAAATAATTTTATTCAATAATAACAGCGTTAGAATAAACGGTTTGGACATCATCGTTTTCTTCTAAGGCATCAACAAAATTTCTATACTTCTGTATTTCCTCAGGGTCTTTCAATTCAACCTTTAAATCAGGAACGAGCGTAACTTCATCAACAATGAAATTATCAATTCCATTTTCCTTTAAGGTATCCTCGGTCTTGCTGAGTTCCTCAGGTGCTACAAGTACCGTTATTATTCCATCTTCAAGGGTAATGTTCTTAACGTCAATGTCGCCAAGAATCAACATCTCGGTAATCTCATCGACATTTTCACCATCAAAGTCAATCTCACCATATCGGTGAAAATTATATGAAACGGAACCAGAGTTCCCTATCTTGCCACCCTTGTGATTAAAAATAGTACGAACAGAAGTAAAAGCTCGCTTTTCATTGTCAGCTAGGGTATCAACAATAATCATTGAATTTCCTGGTCCAAAACCTTCGTAACGCCCAGCGATATAATTTTCCCCACCGGCTCCTGTTGATTTTTCAATCGCTCTTTTTATGACATCGCGTGGAATTGACTGTCCCTTATATTTTTCCAATACCGCTCTTAACGCCAAGTTGTTCTTAGGGTCAGGATCACCACCTTTGGCCGCCATATATATCTCTTTGCTGGCCTTCATGTACAATGCTGATTTTTTCTTAGCCGTAGCAGCCATACTGGCTGCACGAACTTCATGTGCTCTACCCATATATTTTCTCCTTAATTGTAGTAATTTTACCTCTTAAATATTAACACTAATAATTATGCGTATCAAGATTATCAAATAATCTAGTAAGCTTATCATCAAATTTATAAATCGTCTTGAGAAATTGATGAGTGTTAAATCAAACATGCGCTCTTTTGATATCAAGTTTTTCCAATAGATTAAGCCCCATTCGTCTGGCAAACAATATAGCCTTTTCATTGGCATCCTCATCTGAAATTTGCTCAGGAGCGTGGGCATCTAGCCCCAATATGCACTTGGCATTCATTTCGCTCGCAATCTTGAAAAATTCGGTGGTAGGATATATCCATCGTTCCGTCTTTCCTATTTTTTTCAAGCCATTGCGAATTCCCGCTACATTAACTTCAAGTGGAACATCGAGAGCGATAGAAGCCTGAATGATTTCGCGCATCACATTTAAACAATCTTTGTCAGGCTTTTCAATGGATGACATAAAGTAATCGGGATGAGCAAAGCACGAAAAGATTCCCGTTTGCAAGGCCGAAATAGCCAAATCCCGGTAGCGATATAACTCACTGGCCGTAGTTATTTTCCCGAAGTAGTCAGTTATTGTCCGCGATTCGTTCATCTGGCAGTGATTTCCCAGTATCAGATAGTCAATGACGCCAGTTTCAATAAGTTCCTTATAATATGGGAAATATATTTGAAAAGCTTCGGCTTCAAATCCCAAAAGAATGTTGATTCGATCTTTGTATTTAACTTTAAGTTGATTAATTGAAGTAACATAGTCATCAAATTGAGAATACTCTCCTCTTATTCCTGGATCAGAAAAGCCCGGGAGCATAATATGATCAGAAAAGCCAAGTTCAGTAATTCCTTCACCCAGCGCTTCAATCACATATTCTTCATCGGTTCCACTCGCATGACCACAGCGAAAAGTGTGCGTATGATAATTGCTTTTTAACATCAATCACTCCTCCTTTAGATAGGTCGTTGACTCCAATATCAGTCCTTTAGCTGGCGCTTTATATTTATGTGGCAGAGATCTAACTCCCGCCAGGGCATCAATTATTTGATTTATGCTCAGTCTTCCTAGGCCCACTTGATATATAGCACCAACAATATATCTAACTTGGTGCCGCATGAATGACTTGGCTGATATCCTAATAATTAGATACTTTCCGTCAAAAACAGTATCGGCTCTATCAATAATTCTTGTACAATCCTTTCCCTTTTCTTGAGGAAAACAAAAAGAAGAAAAATCATGCTTGCCAATAAAGCAATCACACGCTTCCCGCATCAAATGAATTTTAGCTTTAAAAACGGGACACCAAGCAAATTCATCATCGATGGGATTAGCCTCAAGCATATTTATTTTATAGCTATAAGTTTTCTCCTTCGCATGATACCGAGCATCAAAATCGTCAGCTACATCCGTACACGAAATGATATGGATACTCTCAGGAAGAATTCTATTGAGTACATACTTAAGATTTTTTGTTTCAACATTCAAAGAAGAGGTTCGAAAATTAAAGGCCCAAGAATATGCTGATACG